>JAKSDJ010000666.1 GCA_022360155.1 Chloroflexales bacterium
AAAGATCTCTTTTTTGTAGCGCGGGCGCGGCTCCGCCGCGCCCGCGCTACAAAATGATGAGTTGGAGCCATGCTGCTACAGGCGTCCCAGCGTATCATGTGTGGTTTCATGCGTGATCCCACAATGTGCTGGGAAACAACAGCGTAAGCCCGCTCAACGAAAGCGCTATTCGTCGCAGCCAACGTGCTAACCAATGTCCAAACTTGCCAACCGGCCAACGTGTCAACCAGCCAACCGACCAACCTGCAATGGACCGCTGATGACGCAGATAGCTGCCAATGTGCGCAGATCGAACCGATCAACGTGTCAACCCCGGTCCTTAGCCCTTCGGCTGCGCTTAGGACTGGCGCCGCCGAAGGATGCCAACGTTTCAACCACATTTGGTATGATATGCCCCAGTGTTATCGCTTAGCCTATGTACATCCCAGGAGGATCGTGTGCATGCCCAACTCATTGCCGCACGTGATGCGCTGCGAAGGAGACCCGCTATGATCAACATGCTGGCAATCGCCCTCGGTGCAGCAGTGGGCGCCAATCTGCGCTACGGGCTCTCGGTCTGGGCGGCGCAACGCTTCGGCACAGCATTCCCGTACGGCACCCTGATCGTCAATGTGCTGGGAAGTTTTGTTATTGGTCTGATCTTGGGCCTGGCTGTGACGCGCTTAACGCTGAGCACACCCTGGCGGCTGCTGCTTGTGACCGGCTTGCTCGGCGGCTTCACAACCTTTTCGTCGTTCAGCTACGAGACCTACGATCTGATCGAGCGCGGCGCTTGGCTGGCAGCCGGCGGCTATGTCTTGAGCAGCGTCGGCTTTGGATTGCTTGCCTGCATCTTCGGCATTGGGGTGGCGCGGCTTATTCCGAATTGATGCGCCCATGCCGCCCAAGTAATTATCCACAGATGACCTATCTCTAAAATATAGAGCGCAAAAAACGGATAGCGCAGCACCGCTTGAAGCCGTACGATGGACGCTGGGGATCGCTTTGTTATGGAGATTATGATGCGTACATCGATGAATCGGGTCATGGGACCATTTGAGTGGTTGCTGCTCATTATTCTGTCAGTCTTGTGGGGTGGATCGTTCTTTTTCAGTAAGGTGGCCCTGGTAGAATTGCCGCCCTTTACTGTGGTATTGGGACGGGTCAGCCTGGCCGCGCTCGCCCTCAATATTGTGGTGCTCGCCGTGGGGCGGCGTATGCCGGTTTCGTTGCGGACCTGGGGGCTCTTTTTCATCATGGGTGCGCTGAATAATCTCATACCATTCAGCTTGATTTTCTGGGGGCAAACCCAGATTGCCAGCGGCTTGGCGTCAATCCTGAACGCAACAACACCGCTGTGGACGGTCATCCTTGCTCACTTCTTGACAACAGACGAGCAATTAACAGGCAATAGGCTGGGCGGTATTATCTTTGGCATGCTCGGTGTCGTACTGATCATTGGGCCTGATGCATTAAGCGGGCTTGGTCTGCATGTCGTAGCCCAACTCGCGGTAGTTGGAGCTGCCTTTTCCTATGCCTGCGCGGGCATTTTTGGCAAACGATTTCGCGGCGTTTCGCCACTGGTAACCGCAACCGGGCAGGTGACAGCAACAACCGTAATGATGGTTCCAATCGTACTCCTGAGCGACCGCCCGTGGCAATATCCGCTGCCGCATGGAACGACGTTGAGCGCTATAGTTGCCTTGGCGCTGCTCAGTACTGCGCTTGCATATATTATCTATTTCCGTTTGCTCGCAACAGCTGGTGCAACAAACCTGCTCTTGGTGACCTTGCTGATTCCGGTGAGCGCGCTACTCCTGGGTATGCTGTTTCTGGGCGAGCGCCTTGATCTCCGTCACCTGGCAGGGATGGGATTAATTGGGCTTGGCCTGACAGCGATTGATGGCCGCCTCCTGTTGCGTCTCCAAGAACGAATGACACGACAGACGGCTACTGCGCCAAGTTCCGGCGATGACTACAGCATCTAACCGATCCGTGCCGTTCATTGTTGCCTATGCTATAATAGACCAATCCTACAGTATATGTAAACCGGAGCCCGGCTCAGACCGTTCGAGCTCGGAAAGAGAAGCGCAATGACTGTTGAAACAGCCCACGATCTACAGGGGATACTGGCCATTGGCCGGATTGTCGGCCAGGCATTGAACTATATGCGCACACAGGTGCGCCCAGGCATAAGCACGCAAGAACTTGACGACCACGCGCGCCACTTCCTCGACAGGCATCAGGCGCGCTCGGCCCCAATGCTGGCGGTCAATTTCCCGCGTACCACCTGTATCAGTATCAACGAGGAAGCCGCCCATGGAATCCCCGGCGCACGCCGTATCCAGCCTGGTGATATCGTCTCGTTGGACGTATCGGCGGAACTTCACGGCTACTACGCGGATGCGGCGATTACCGTCGCTGTCCCGCCAGTGACCCAAGCTCAGCAGCGCCTCTGCACTTCGGCGCAGGCGGCGCTCTACGCCGCGATTGCGGCGGCGCAGGCGGGGCGGCCTTTGCATCAGATTGGCCGCGCCGCCGAGCAGACAGCGCGCCAGTATGGCTATCGGATTGTGCGCGCCTTGAACGGCCACGGGGTGGGGCGGAGTTTGCACGAAGCCCCGCACAGCGTGCCGTCGTTCTACAATCCTATGGCCAACCAACGGCTCAGCGAAGGGTTAGTCCTTGCCATCGAGCCACACCTTACCACAGGGAATGGGCACGTCATCGACCGTGCCGATGGGTGGACCATTGCAACCCGCGATCGGCGTCCGGTCGCCGCATACGAGCACACCATTATCGTGACCAAGGATCGCCCAATCATCGCCACCGCTGTCGTGGCTGGCTGAAACCGGCAAGCGGCGGCTTGCGGACGCCTGAATAGCGTGAAGCCAACGTCATGCCGCCGCCGAGCAGTGTATGCGTACTGCCTGAGGGCGGCATGTTCAGGTCACAGAATGGGTTAGCACTCCAACGAAAACATGTCTGAACCCTTCGGCGAGCCGGTCCTGAGCGCAGTCGAAGGGCTCAGGACCGGCGTAGTGCAGAATCTCCTCGCCAATAGGCGCGAGACCCTGCACAAAGCCGGTCCTGAACAGCCTGAAGGAGTGACATCGATAGAGGCGGTTCCAAAGCTTTACGGCTGGAAGTCTGGTTGTAGTGTTAGCGCCGCCAGCCTATCGCTCACCCGATCCACTCTTGCCATTGCCCTGGCAATGGCTTCTCCATTGCCCTCAGGTAGACGCTTACTTTTCCATAGAAGATCAACAAAGCTTCCTTGTAGATGTGGGGTTGAATCCGTATCGGCAGCATAAACCCATCACCCCGGTTGATCATCTGGTCCAACTCCTCCTCTGAAAATCCCTCAAGCACCGCTTTGAGTTCCGCATCCAGCGCGCTGAACCACGCATTGAGCTTGGCCACGCTGCTGGCCAAACCAGACTCCGTGTTTCGGTACGTGAAGTCTTGGGTGCGGTTCCTGAACGATTGAATGTACGAGTACTCGACTTCGCCCATTTCGCGGCAGAGCTCGCCGAGCGTCAGGTTGCCGCCCGGCAGCTTATACCGCAGATCGTCATCGCTAAGCACTTCCATCAACTGATCACGTATTGCTTGGACGGCCTGAAAGATCGGGAATTGCTCTTTGACAAAGCTATTCATGTAGTCCTCCTGTAGCATGTAGCTGCATCTGCTCGCTGTATCTGCACTCTAGCACGGAATTCCTGACACCCCCTGTCAGGGATCGATGATAAACTATATGACAGGCGGCGAGGCGACGAGAAGGCTGGGAATCGAGGTGGCGAGGAAATGTAAGGTAAGGAAACGGTGTGTACGTCGTATTTGAGAGGCAGGAACAATGCGGGCGGATCGTTTGTTAGCAATGATGCTGGTGTTGCAAGCCAGAGGACGCATGACGGCTCAGGAACTGGCGGCGAACCTAGAAGTATCGGAGCGAACCATCTATCGGGATATCGAGGCGCTTAGCGCGGCTGGAGCGCCCATCTACACCCAGTCGGGCGCAAATGGCGGCGTGTTTTTGGACGAACATTATCGTATTTCGCTTACCGGGTTGTCACGGGCGCAGGTACTCTCGCTGTTCATCTCAAGCGATGCCGGCCCGCTGGAAGACCTGGGCCTCGCCAACGCAGTCGAGGAGACCCTGCTCAAGCTCTTCGCTGCGCTACCCTCGATGCACCGCCACGAAGTCGAGCGCCTCCGCCAGCGCTTCTATATCGATCCGGCGAACTGGTTTCAGATGGTCGAGGCGCCGCCATTTCTCGACACGCTGCAGCAAGCGCTGTGGGAAGACCGCCGACTGCGGGTGAGCTACCAAACTGTGGATCACGGCGAAATCGAACGCACCATCGAGCCCTACGGGCTGGTTGCCAAGGCCAATATCTGGTATCTCGCCGCCAAACATCCAGGCGACGAGATGCATACGTATCGTGTCTCGCGCTTTCAACAGATGAGCCTAATGGATACCTGCTTCCACCGTGAGCCCAACTTCGACCTAATCGCTTATTGGAAAAAATCGTGCGCGGCGTTTGAGGAGAAGATGCGCGAAACCTTCCCGCCATATCCGGCAACGGTCCACGTTCACCCTGATGCACTCTGGTATTTCCCCAGCTTCATGAGCGACCGCTACGAGCAGATCGGTCTACCAGATGCAGCAGGATGGGTCACGCTACAGGTCAGCTACGAGTCAATGGGTGATGCGCAGATGCGCGTTCTTGGCTTAGGCGCAAGCATTGCCGTCCTGGAACCTGTGGAACTGCGCGACAGGGTGTTGGAAACTGCCCGCGCCATTGTGGCTTTTCATACCGAGGGACGCGCTTCGTAGAGGCGCAGGGCGACGGCACGCCTCGTTCGCAACGGCAGCCGCAGTCCGTCGTTCGGCCACAATCCGCGCGGCCTCGTCTTCTCACGTCCGCTCAGGCTCTCCATCTCCGCACCTCCTTGTCTCTTCACCTACCCGATGCATGTAAGAGTCTCAGTGCTGAAGAGCAAAATCTCATTCATAGCCAAGGCTCTCGCGTCTAGCTGTATCAATGCTTGCCAGCAGATCCCCGCACCAAACCCAACCGTCTCCAGCGTGTTTCGCCACACACGACATCGTGAAACCCTGCCGCGCTCATTGGCGCGGCGAGATCCTGCACACCGATGCGTAAACGACCGTGCAACGTCAGGGTTAGCGTCAAACGCCCCAGACTGGTCGTCGGTCGCCGGAAGTCCACGATGAGCAGCCGGCCTGTTGGTTTGAGCACGCGGCGTATTTCGGCGATAGCCTCTATTTGGGCATCCCCCGGCAGGTGATGAAAAACGAGACTGCTGACGACAACATCAAAGAACGCCTCCGAAAAGGGGAGACTCTCGACAGCCGCAACCCGCAGATCAACATCGGTGGTAGCGCGCAGGATTCTCCGGCGCGCCGCCGCGATCATTTCCGGCGCAGCATCAACCCCGTAGACATGGCCCTCGGGGCCGACGCGCCGCTTGAGCGCCAGGGTTAGGTCTCCAGTGCCACAGCCAGCATCGAGCACCGCTTCGCCCGGACGAATCTGCGCCAGCTCGATGGTATGGGCACGAAGCGCTGCCATCTGACCTAATGTCAACCCGGCAAGCACCGCGTCGTAACCCCATGCCCACGAAATGGTATGCCCCCGCGTTACAGCGTGCGGCGCTGCAGCACGCGTATCATCCGGCTGCGTGTGTAAGGATGCGTTGAGAATTTTGCGCAACATAGTCATTCCTTTGAGTCGTTTGGTGTACAATATGTTCGCTATCAAACAGATTGTTCATAAACGAGCATAGCAAGAAACTACATAGATGGTCAACAACCAATCACGCCTTCATGTTTCGTAGTGAACATGTGAAGGTAAATGTGCGGTAATAGGGGGACTTATGAAGCAAGATAAGCAGGATCGTCGTTCGCAACGCACACGACAGTTGCTGCGCGATGCACTGATCGCCCTGATGGGCGCCAAACGCTCTGATCTGATCACCGTACAAGACATTCTTGACTAGGCCAATGTAGGCCGTTCGACATTCTATGCGCATTATTATGACAAAGAAGACTTGCTGGTGAGCGAATTCGAGCGGATGCTGGCGGCCCTCAGCCAGCATATCGCCCATACCGGCACGAGCAGCAGGCAACTGCTCCCAAGCCTGGGGCTATTCCGGCATGTCCAGGCGCATCAGCATCTGTATAAGGCGCTACTCCATGGTCGGGGGGTGGAATTGCTGTTCCAGAAAGGGCACATGTTTATGAGCAACCGTGTTGCGGAACAGATCACAGCACTCCAGGCGAAAGGCTATACGCCCACTGTACCCGTGCCAATCCTGGCGGACTATCTGGCAGGCGCGCTGCTGAACCTGCTTCGATGGTGGCTGATCCACGATCTGCCGTATACGCCTGAAGAGATGGAGCACTTCTTTCAGCGCCTAGCCCTGCCGGGCGCGCTGGCAACGATGGGGGTTAAGCAGGGGTCGTAGCAACATACGACTCTCTGTTGCGCCTGCGCAGCCATAGAATACCTGACGTCCGCAGAGCCCTGCACTGAAGTGCGGGCGCAAAACCAAAGGCGGCTGAAGCCGCCTCCTTCTATGGTATACGATCCAACGCGCCTTTAGGGGCAGACAGCACCCATGTTTGGAACGAGATGGGCTGCTTCCTGATGCGGCATGTTTCCACTCTCCCACAACCCCCGCGGGCGGGGGAATCAAGGGCGGCGGGCGAGGGGTGAGGGAATATCGTTCGTCCCAACGCCTCAAACACCGAATTCGCCTACATGTTCTGTCCGCTCCTAAACTAATGCACCGGAGTCTGTTCTAAAACGTTTTACAGTTTACCTGCCTGTCATTCTCAAATGCCCGTTCATCTCCTCGTCCCGTAGCAGCGGCGTGTAAGCGCTGACTCATCGACCAACAAACAGCTCCCTGCCCAGATAGTATTGCTACTCACCAGGCAGATCAATCGGGTCTGGCGCTTCGCCCGCGCGGATCTGGGGCAACACGCCTTTCACGGCAGCCAGGAGTTCGCCCGCCTGTTCGATGGTCGCCGCCCCAGCGGCAAGGTCGCTTTGAGATGCCTTGTCCCGATAGCCTTCTAGATACAACGCCATCACAACCAGAACCGCTGTGTGGTGCTCATACAGGCATGCGGGCAGATCGATGCGTTCGGTTTTGTGCTGCTGCTGCTCCAGGCGCTGCAATGGCTCATCAAGCGTATCTGGGGTAGCCAGGCTGGCGATCTCAACAATGTCGAGAAAGCGGTTGATCTGCTGTTCGACTATGTCGGCGTAGGCGTTGAGTTGTGCAGCTTCACAGCCAGACTCGATCGCGGGACTGGACGCAGCGCCGGGCGGCGGCGTGGACGCCGTGGCGCTCGGCGTTAGTCGCGCCAGCGACGGCTCACTTGGCGCAGCGCGCTGGGCGGCGATGGTCGCTTCGACGGCTGTCACCACCGTCGCCCTGATCTGGGACTCAGCGGAAGCGCCACAGCCGGTCAATAAGAGCACGATAACACAGAGCAGGCTGCCAAGATAAACCGGCGATGGCGCGCTGACCAATGTTGGCTTTGCAATGTTGGGTTTACGCTTCATGCTTGACAATGATAGAGCAATCCCTTCCGATTTGTAAAGCCCAGCCTGGTCAGGGGTTGACAATCTGGCCAGGCTGATGCGTCTCCAGTATGCACGAAAGCTACACTATAGCAGTTGGAATGCTACCTACAGAGAGAAAAGAGCGAACAACAAAATACTGGAGATCACGTCGCCAAGAACCAATCGGCTATTTTCGCGGATCAGAGTGTCGCGCAGCCGCCTAGACGCCTAAGCGGCGAACGTGAATATCAGCCAGAAGGCAAAGACAAGTAACAGCCCCAGAGGCGCGGAAAGCTTGCCAGCCTTTGGTCTACTTATTTATCGCCAGGGGTACATGCCGATCAGGAGATGACAAACTTGGAGAATGGAGGGTTACGGTGCAATACCGCCATGAAATAATAACAATGCCCGTACAGCCAACCGGCCAAATCGATCAGGAACGACTCCGGTACAATGCAACCAGCGCCGCACCAATCGCCTGCGATAGATCACCAAGCTCCGCCGAGGAGATCTGCAATTGGTCACGCTGAACCGGCCAGAGGTAGGGCTTGGCCGTTTCGTAAACAATCCGCAGATAACGGTCACGGAACGCTGCCGTCGTAGCCGCGGCATCCATCAAGCCCCCGCCGATGACCACAAATTGCGGATCGAGGGCCATCGCAAGGGCAGCAACGTGAAAGCCTAGCGCGCGCGCCTGAAAATCGAAGATCTCGTTGGCCAGCGAATCTCCCTGTTGAGCCAGGCCTCGCAAAGACAAAGCTCGCGCTGGCATATCCAGCGGTGATTGGGCAAGGTCATGATCGGGATGCTGGGCCAGCTTTTCCGCCAACAGATGGGGCAGACCGGAAATGGTCGTATAAACCTCGACACAACCCCAGGTGCGGCCACACCCGCATGGATAGGCTGGCACGTTCAACTCATGCAGCGGCGCAGGCATGTGGCTCGCTTCCATCCCAGAGAGGGTATCGCCCTCAAGTGGCAAGCCTGTGTGATTGATATATGCGCAACCAAGGCCAGAGCCAGGGGCAAGCATGAGCACAGATGCGGTGCTGGCGCCGCGCACATGCTGCGCTTCGGCGACACCGCCCATGTTGCCGTCATTGCCGACGACCAGTGGCACCGCACGCCCGGCTTGTGCGGCTAGCGCGTCACTGTAGGCTGTATGCATGTCAAAACCGACGAAACTCTGTGGCAAGTTGGGCGATTTGTCGAGCACCCCATACCGTTGATACGGCCCAGGGATTGCCAAGCCCACGCCCTGCACCTGGTCCCAGGTCAACTTGTGCCGCCCTAAATATTCGGTGATAGCCGCGACCCAGCCTTGGATAGTCGCCGCAGGGCCTTGCGAGGCGTTGGTCGGGCGCTGGAGCAGTTGGGTCGAAACGATTGCGCCGTCACACCAAACACCCCCTACCTTCGACATGGTGGCCCCACTATCCGTACCGATATAGACGTGCTGCGCTTCGCTCATAATATCACCCGGTTTGCTATCGATCCTGTCCCAATTCGTTCATCTACTCAGTTGCTTTCAACCCAAGACCTATGACGACACCAGACGCTGCACCTGCGGAGAGGTTTCATTGGCTCCAACGGGGCGGTGTGTATACTCGCGCATCAGCATATTTGCACCGGCTGCACTGCCGAAAGTGAAAATCGCAGACACAAACAAACATGCAGCACACTAACAGCGACTGCATAATGCTCGGCTATGATAATGATATCGTCAATGTTTGTACCTGGACGAAGTATACGCCCATCAGGGTGATTT
This sequence comes from Chloroflexales bacterium, assembly GCA_022360155.1. Classification (GTDB taxonomy): domain Bacteria; phylum Chloroflexota; class Chloroflexia; order Chloroflexales; family Chloroflexaceae; genus JAKSDJ01. The sequence goes on from JAKSDJ010000666.1 coordinate 9,349, forward strand.
GACAACTGCATTGCAGTAAAACCCTCAGCTATCGGTCATCAGTGATCGGCGGGTTGGCGCATGGTGCAGTGGATGGCTGTGGCAGGCGCTGCGCTTTTGGCCGCGAATCATTATATGAGGTGAGCGCCTGCCGTCGCTACCACAACCCGCGAACCCTCTTGCCGCTATGATACTCTGCAGAGTCTGTCTGAAAAGCCTCCTTCAAAACCTGAAAGGTGCGGTATCCGCCCTTCCTGCCTCTCTTCAAAAGACCCGCGCACCGCATCTGTCAGGTCTGAGGTTTGGATTCGAACCTTTTCAGACAGCTTCTCATCATTGTCATGCCGTATATTGTTTCGTTGGCAAACATCGAAGCGTAGTTCGCCAGGCAACTCCTGCACTCCAGCACATTCTAGCTTATTGTAATGCGGCAAATAAAATTTATACTTCAAGTCATGGGGTTGACACAAAAGCAAAAGGTGAATATAATAATAATAGTTTTCCCACTGTGAAAATTATCCCCTAGTAAGGTTGCTCGCATGGGTCAGATTTTTCGTCCCAATGCCAATTTACTCGCCCGATTGAGTATTTTTGGCGGAATCCTCCTTCTGATCGAGCTGATCTTGATCATCGGCGTCTTTTTTCGATCAGACTACTGGAGACAAGTTCACATTGCCATTGAACAACCGGTCCCGTTTAGTCATCAGATTCATGCTGACCAACTTGGCCTCGACTGTCGTTATTGTCACACGTCGGTCGCCCAATCGTCATACGCCAACATTCCCCCCACCGAAACCTGTATGACGTGTCACTCCCAAATAGCGGTCAATAGCACCCTGCTCCAGCCGGTTCGTGATAGCTGGGCGACAGGCGAGCCAGTCAGGTGGGTCAAAGTCCATCACCTGCCCGAGTTTGTTTACTTCAACCATAGCATCCATGTGAGTAAGGGCGTCGGCTGTACCCAATGCCACGGCCAAGTGAACGAGATGCCGGTGGTATGGAAGGAGGAAGCGCTGTATATGGGCTGGTGTCTCGATTGCCATCGTGCGCCGGAAAAATACCTCCGACCACGCGACGAAGTCTACAACATGGATTATATTGCACCGCCGCCGGCTGAACAGCGCGCGCTTGGACAGCAATTGGTGCAAGAGTACAACGTTAATGTGCGGCAGCTTACAAATTGTGCGGTATGTCACCGTTAGCTAGGTGATGGGCGGATGCTGGTCGTGTTTATCGATCACGGACACACGTCGCTCTCCGCGCCATCGAACCATTTTGTATGCCGGGGATATGAACATTCACAGTGGGTGGGGCAGCGGGATGCGGGAGTGGTGCAACTACTCTCGCGCTCCCTTTTTTGCTCAGGGTCTTTCTACATCGTGTCAGCACTACCTCGTGCCTTGTCACAAAATCATAGCAGCAGTTTCGACTACAGCGATTTGGGGTGTTGGTCAGTGCTGTCGACTGAGAATGTAAAGCAATGACTACAAACAAAACTAAGATCCACATTGAGCTAACGGCAGCAGACGTGGTGAAGCCGCCGCCACGCGAACCAGTCAGCCGAGAGCAATTGCAAATGCGCCTGGCAGGGGTCCAAGGACGACAGTATTGGCGCAGCCTTGAGGCGCTGGCTGACACGCCCGAGTTTCACGAGTTCGTCGAGCGCGAGTTCCCCAAAGGCGCTTCAGAACTGCTTGATCCAGTCAGCCGTCGCTCCTTCCTGAAGTTGATGGGGGCGTCGTTTGCGCTGGCCGGACTAACGAGCGCCTGCACCCATATGCCGCGCGAATATATCGCGCCATATACGCAAGCGCCGGAAGGTTTGATCCCTGGCGTTCCCAAGTTTTTTGCCTCATCGGTAACATTAGGCGGGTACGCCAGCGGCATACTCGTCGAAAGCCATGAGTTTCGCCCGACTAAGATCGAAGGCAATCCCGAACATCCAGCCAGCCTTGGAGCAACCGACCTCTTCGCTCAGGCCTCTATTCTCAACCTCTACGACCCCGACCGCTCGCTTCTCATCCTCGAACGCGGCCAACAGAGCAGTTGGCAAGATTTCCTGGCTGCACTGGAACCAGCCTACAAGGTCAACAGGCCAATGACGGCGCCGGGTTGCGGATCTTGACGGAAACGGTGACATCACCAACGCTGGCAAGTCAGATACAGGAGCTGATCGCCGAGTTCCCGCAGGCGCAATGGCATCAGTACGAACCAATCAACCGCGATAATAGCTATGAAGGCGCGCGGCTGGCTTTTGGCGAAGATGTAGACACCATCTATGACTTTACCCAAGCGCAGGTCATCCTCTCGCTCGATGCCGACTTCCTCTCGCCTAGTCCAGGGGTTCTGGCCTACGCACGAGCCTTCGCTGAAGGCCGCCAGGTCAGCAAAGACAATTTGAACATGAACCGGCTCTATGTTGTCGAGAGCACACCCACTGCAACCGGAGCCGCAGCCGACCATCGACTGGCGCTCCAATCGCGCCTGATTGAAAGCCTGGCCTACGCCCTAGCACAACGGCTTGGCATTGGAAACGGCCCGGATAACAGCGTGACATTTACCCCAGAGCAGGAAAGCTGGTTCGATGCTGTGGCGCAAGACTTGCAGGCCAACGCTGGCGCCAGCCTGGTCATCGCCGGCGACCGGCAGCCGCCCGCTGTCCACGCTCTTGTCCATGCCATCAACGATCAACTCAACAATGTTGGCAGCACCGTGCTTTATATCGAACCGGTTGTGGCGAACCCGGTCAATCAGACCCAATCGTTGACTGAACTGACCACGGCTATGAATGCCGGCGAGGTCGACATTTTGCTGATTTTGGGCGGGAATCCGGTTTACACCGCACCGGCGGATCTGGGTTTCAGCGCAGGGTTGGAGAATGTAGCGCTCAGTGTTCACCTGAGCATCGATGTGAATGAAACATCGGCGATGAGCACTTGGCATATCCCGGCGGCGCACTACCTGGAAAGTTGGAGTGATGCGCGCGCCTTCGAGGGGACGACATCGATTGTCCAACCTCTAATCGAGCCGCTCTACGGCGGGAGAAGCGTCCACGACATGTTGAATGCGTTCCTGGGTCAGCCCCAGCAATCCGGGTACGATACGTTGCGGGCCTATTGGCAAGATCAGGATCTTGGCCCCGACTTCGAGCAAGCTTGGCAGATCGCGCTCAGCCGCGGCTACATCGCTGGCACTCAATCCCCAACGATAAGCGTCACGTTGCAAGATGATGCGGTAGGCGCAGCCAGCGCTCCGGACACAAGCAACTTCGAGATCAATTTCCGCCCCGATCCAACGATATGGGATGGAAGTTTTGCCAACAATGCTTGGCTTCAGGAAATCCCGAAATCCATTACGCAGTTGACCTGGGACAATGCCGTCCTTATCAGTCCGCGCACAGCCGTTCAGATCTTTGGTCTGACGATCAGCGATCCGAATAACTTGCGCCCCGAAGATCTCGAACAGCTCACCCAGGTCAATGGGCGCGTCGTCGCTTTGAGCTATGCGGGAAATTCGCTCCAGGCGCCAGTCTGGCTCATGCCGGGACACCCCGATAACTCGGTCACGTTGCACCTGGGCTATGGGCGTAGCATGGTAGGAGAAGTAGGGCAAGAAACCGGATTTAATGCTTACCTATTGCGCACGTCCGACGCGCCCTGGGTTGCTTCGGGCCTGGAAATAAGTGCAACAGGCGAACGCCAGAGTCTGGTAAGCACCCAGGATCACTGGACACTCGATGATCGTGATATTGTACGGGTTGGCACCCTGGCCCAGATCCGCGAAGACCCGAAAGCGATTAGCAAAGCGGTCTACAAGGAGACATATGGGCGTGAAACACCGGGCTTTGGCGACGCCGAGGGATATGAATCGGTTCAACCGCCGGAACCGCCGCCCGAGCTCCAAGCGCCAAACGCCTGGGGTATGTCGATTAATCTCAGCACTTGTCTCGGCTGCAACGCTTGTCTCGTCGCCTGTCAGGCTGAGAACAACATTCCGGTTGTCGGCAAGAAAGAGGTGGCGAACGGGCGGGAGATGCATTGGATCAGGATTGACCGCTACTACGCCGGTGATAGCCTGGATAACCCGTCGATTTATCAGCAACCGCTGTCATGTGTGCAGTGCGAGCAGGCCCCGTGCGAAGTTGTCTGCCCGGTGGCAGCGACCGTTCACGACAACGAAGGTCTGAACAATATGATCTATAATCGGTGCGTCGGAACGAAATATTGCTCGAACAACTGTCCTTACAAAGTGCGGCGTTTCAACTTCTTCCAATACTCTGATTTAGAGACCGATAGTCTGAAACTGATGCGCAATCCGAATGTCACCGTGCGTAACCGAGGCGTGATGGAGAAATGCACTTACTGTGTGCAACGGATCAACGCTGCACGGATCGAGGCCAAAAAAGCGGCTGTTGAGAACGGGCAGAGTTATACCATTCCCGACGGAACGATTACTACGGCGTGTGAAGCGGTTTGTCCGACCAACGCCATAGTCTTTGGCGACATCAAAGACCCCAATAGCCGCGTTGCCAAGTGGAAAGCCGATCCGCTCAGCTATGGTATACTTGAGTTCCTGAATACGTATCCACGGACTACCTATCTTGCCCGTGTCCGCAATCCAAACCCCGACCTAGAGGGAGAAGCATAATGCAACAGTCTGAGCGTCTACGTCCCCTTGGCCCGCCGGATGATCCTAATTCCTACCTTGGGTCTGGGCTAACCAACACTAACATTAGCGAAAAGATCAGTGCAATTCCTTTGGCTGGTCCACTGAAGACGCCGCGTGGCTGGATCTTCGGCTTCGCAATCGCATTTGCCCTTCTGATGCTCTTTATCATTGCCGTGACATGGCTCTTCGTGGCCGGCATTGGTATCTGGGGCATCAATATCCCGGTCGCCTGGGGCTGGGATATCATCAACTTTGTGTGGTGGATTGGTATTGGTCACGCAGGCACCCTGATCTCGGCTATTCTCTTGCTGCTGAACCAGGGCTGGCGCAACTCCATTAACCGTCTGGCCGAGGCGATGACTCTCTTCGCAGTGGCCTGCGCTGGCTTGTACCCTATTCTCCACCTTGGGCGACCGTGGCTCTTCTATTGGCTCATCCCTTACCCCAACACACTGGGCATGTGGCCGCAATTCCGTAGTCCGTTGGCCTGGGACGTATTCGCCATTACCACCTACGCAACAGTATCGCTACTGTTCTGGTTGGTCGGCCTCATTCCCGACTTTGCGACGATGCGCGACCGAGCCACCAACCGCATCGCGAAAGTTATCTGGGGAATCGCAGCGCTTGGTTGGCGCGGCTCTGCCGTTCACTGGAGCCGCTACGAGATGGCGTCGCTGCTCCTCGCCGGTCTTTCGACGCCGCTGGTGGTTTCGGTTCATAGTATTATTAGCCTTGACTTCGCTGTTTCGCAGGTGCCAGGTTGGCAGGTGACGATATTCCCGCCTTACTTTGTGGCTGGTGCTGTGTTTGCCGGGTTCGCGATGGTCATCTTGCTCATGATCCCCATACGCAAATGGTATGGCATGGAAGCGTTCGTCACGATGAAACACTTCGACGTAATGGCGAAAGTCATGCTCGCGACGGGACTGATCGTCGTCTACGGCTATGTGGTCGAAGTGTTTTATGCCTTGTATAGTGGCAGTCATTTAGAGATCTTTTTGGTCACGAACCGTGCTTTCGGACCCTACGCGCCGGCGTATTGGGCGCTGTTCTTATGTAATGCAGCGGTCATTCAATTACTCTGGTTCAAGGGGGTTCGGCAGAATCTCCCTGCGCTGTTCATCATCTCGCTGTTCGTCAGCGTGGGTATGTGGCTGGAACGCTTCGTGATTATCGTGATGAGTTTGCACCGCGACTTCCTGCCTTCATCGTGGGACTTCTACAACCCGACGTTCTGGGATATTTCGACCTACCTGGGCACCTTCGGTCTGTTCTTCACGCTATTCTTCCTGTTCATCCGCGTACTGCCAATGATCAATATGTTCGAAATGCGAATGTATCTCAACCAGGAAGAAACCAAGGCTGCACGCCGCGCTGCGCTTGCGGATAATGCCGGAACCCAGGCTGCTTCGGCAGACTAGGACGAGAGGACAACTATGCGACCTGACATCTATGGAGTGATGGCCGAATTCAACGGCCCTGAAGAATTGATTGCCGCTACGCGCAAAGCGCACGCCGCTGGCTATCGGCGTATGGATGCCTATACGCCCTACCCAATCGAAGAAGTCATGGAAGAAATCGCGCCGGCGGATACCGGAGTTCCGCGGATCGTGCTGCTCGCTGGGCTTGTGGGCGCAGCCAGCGGATTTATTTTGCAGTATGTCGGATCGTTCCTGGACTACCGGATCAATGTCGGCGGTCGACCGCTGGGCAATCCGGCTGAATTCAACCTGACCTTCGAGGGGATCGCCGCAACATTCGATGGCTGGCAGGCCTTCATCCCTGTCACGTTCGAGTTCGGCATTCTGCTGGCGGCTTTCGGCGCTGTCTTTGGCATGATCGCCTTGAACGGCTTCCCAATGCCCTATCATCCTGTCTTCAATGTTCCCCGCTTCGATCGCGCATCGCAGGATGCATTCTTTCTCTGCATCGAGGCGAATGATCCTCTGTTTGATCGATTGAGTACGCAGCAGTTTCTGCGTAGTCTGGGGCCGCGGCAGGTAAACGAAGTAGAATATTAGTAAGGACCAGACTATGCGTACAGCCAGACGATACCCAAACATGCCGCTGGCGCGGTTCGTTCGGTTCGGGTGGCTTGGCTTCTGTCTGCTACTGCTGACGGCATGCCACCAGGATATGTACGTTCAACCGAAATATCAACCGCTCGATGCCAGTGATTTCTTCGCTGACGGTCGTTCTGCACGACAACCGGTGGAGGGGGCCGTCGCTGTCGACGAGATCAGAACCGATGAATACTTTTTCACCGGTATTGTTGATGGCCAAGAAGTAGATGCTATGCCGTTTCCGGTCACACGTGAGGTGCTGGATCGCGGGCGTGAGCAATATGACATTTACTGCGCCGCCTGCCACGGTATTACGGGGCAGGGCCGGGGTATGGTCGCACAGCGCGGCGGCATCGTTCCCGCCAATCTGCATGATCAGCGATTACGCGATGCGCCAATCGGACACTTCTATAATGTTATCACCAATGGCTACCGCTACATGTACCCATATGACTCCCACGTCGAGCCGGCAGACCGTTGGGCCATCGCCGCCTACATTCGAGCGTTGCAACTCAGCCAGAATGCTACTCTTGACGATGTTCCGCCTGCACAACGTAACAATCTAGAGGTATCAAACTGATGAATCGCGCAGAGACAAATTCACAACTCAACGCATTCCAACTCATGGCGCTGGTCGTCGGCGTCATTGGGATAGCATTGCTGGCCTTGGGGTTCTTCCTGAGCGCGGAGCAATTCTTCCAATCCTATCTTTTTGGCTATCTCTTTTGCCTCAGCTTGCCGTTGGGATGCTTTGGTTTGATGTTGCTGCAACATCTGACCGGCGGCACGTGGGGCCTGGCCACTCGGCGGCTGCTCGAAGCCGGCGCAATGACCTTGCCGGTGATGGGGTTGCTCTTCATCCCGATTGCCCTCTCAGTGACCGGTGTGTATGGGCAAGAGGGGATTCTTTACCACTGGTCGAACCCAGAAGCGCTGGAAGATCCGTTTATCGCCCACAAAGCGCCGTATTTGAATAGCCAGTTCTTTATTCTCCGCGCCGTGATCTATTTCGTTATCTGGGCGGGAATTGCCTTCTTGATCCGTCGCTGGTCGCTCGAACAGGATCAGACCGGAAACCCGAAGCTCCCGGCACGGATGCGAGTCCTCAGCGGTTTGGGCGTTATTTTCTTTGTCGTTACCGTTACTCTGGCAATGACCGATTGGGGTATGTCGCTTGATCCGCATTGGTTCTCGACGATGTATGGCCCGATGTTTATGGTTGGCGAGGGGTTGATCACCCTGGCGTTCATGATTGTGATGATGCGGCTGTTGCTCAATACAGAACCGATGGCGGGCGTCGTCTCGACCAAGCAGGTTCACGACGTAGGCAAGCTGATGCTCGCTTTCACCGTTCTGTGGGCTTATGTTTCCTTCTCACAATATCTGATTATTTGGTCTGGGAACGTCGCCGAATTCACGCCATGGTATGTGCGCCGGGCCGAGGGCGGCTGGGAATGGTTCCCCATTGTGCTGATCATCTTCCATTTCTTCCTCCCCTTCTTCTTGTTGCTCTCGCGCCGCCGAAAGAAGAATGTGGCGCTTCTCGGATCGGTTGCGATCTTTATCATTTTTATGCGCCTGGTCGATATGAGTTGGCTTATCCTCCCCGAATTCCACGAGACGGTGATCGCGGTCAGTTGGACCGATCTGGTCGCACCGCTTGGGTTATTAGGGTTATGGATAACGATCTTTCTCTGGATCGTGAAGCGGCGGCCGCTCCTGCCCTATAATGATCCAGGAATGGTCGATTTTGCAATCGGGGGAGGTCACCACTAATGAGTATGCGATTTCGAGGTCAATCATTTGCGCCAGCTCGCGCCCAGGATGCACAGCTTCCGAAAGCCAGCTCGATCATGCTGACGATTCTGATTGTCTTTGCGATTATGAGCATTTCTATCGTGGCCCTGGGGCAGTTACCCTCGCCACTCTTGCCTGCACCTTACAGCGGGCCGGTTTACCGTGACATCAAAGGATCTGACGAAGCGCAGCTGAACGGCTATGGTTGGGTGGATCAAGCAAATGGCGTCGTGCATATCCCCATCGAGGCGGCTATGGATCTGATCATCGAGCGCGACGAGATCCCAGTGCGACCGGAAGCGCCGCAAGCAGCGCCATAACTTCACAAACAACTTGCTCCTGTATAAGGTAGCGATACAACGATGTGTTGTATCGCTACCTTTTCTATTATATACAATAGAAATCCCCCAAAACGGCAAGAATAAAGTCCGGCCTTTCACTATGAATAGTAGTAGATCTATATGGATCCTTACTACAATCGATACTCACATGGTGTTTTCCTGCCAATATTAGTGTATTTTAGGTTAGCACTACAACGAGACTTCATCCTGCACCGCATCGGAACGAGATCTTTCGATGTCACCCTGAGCGAAGCGAAGGGTCTTGCAACCTTTGGCAACGAGATTCTTCACGTCGTTCAGAATGACATGTCTCGTTGCAGTATTAGATACCCAACTACTATAGGTTCTATATCTCGCGATAAACATTGTATTCTGCCGTTTCGTACTATTCAGCAATCTTTAATCTGAGCGCTATGCAAGCATCTTTATGCAAGCATCTTGTGGTAATAGCGTTCATATATCATAGGACTTACAAGTAAACACGAAGCTTCTTACGGCGCTCTGCACCGCAATCGGCATAATATAGCAAAATCCTGCCCATAAAAGTTATACTGTAGCATTCAAAAGCGCAAGATAGCGCTTGCATTGCGACGCATCGCCATACAACTGAACACAAATAGCGCCGCCACTGGATGCAAGTACAAAGGAATTGGTCATATGTTGAAGCCCAACACCCTGCTGCAAAATCGCTACCGCATTCTGCGTTTGATTGGGCGGGGCGGCATGGGTGCTGTCTACAAAGCCATCGACACCCGATTACAATGCACGGTTGCGCTGAAGGAAATTCTCCTGCACGAACCGCATCTGCGCCATGCATTCGAGCAAGAAGCCAAATTATTAGCTCGGCTGCGCCACACGGCCCTACCGAAAGTCAGCGACCATTTTCGTGAAGGCGATGGGCAATTCCTCGTAATGGAGTATATTCCAGGCGACGACCTAGCGGCCCTTCTGAGCCGCAATGGCGGCAAATTCCCCGCCACCGACGTGCTAGAATGGGTGCTGCTTTGGAGCGATCAGTTGCTCGACGCCCTCGACTATTTGCATAACCAATCACCGCCTGTCTTCCACCGCGATATCAAGCCACAAAACTTGAAACTCAACTCGCGCGGCGATATTGTGCTGCTTGACTTCGGCCTAGCGAAGAACGGCCTCTCGCAAATGCGAACCGTTACCGCATACCGAGGCGCCAAAGCTGAAGGATACACGCCCACCTACGCCCCGCTCGAACAGATTCGAGGCGCTGAACCCGATCCGCGCAGCGACCTCTACTCACTCGCAGCGACCCTTTATCACCTGCTCACTGGGGCGCCTCCCCCTGATGCCCTAACCAGAGCTACAGCGCTCCTCAATAACCAACCCGATCCACTCCGACCGGTCAGCGCATTCAATCCACAGACGCCGGCGGGCATCGCCGCCATTCTCCATACCGCTATGGCCTTCAACCTCGAAGGGCGCCCGCCAAGCGCTGCGCTCATGCGTCGGACGTTACGTAATGCCCGCTCTGAACAAACCGTTGTACCGCAATCGAAGCCTGCAATCGCCCACCCGCTCCCCAGCCCAGTTCTTGCTACGGCAGGCAGAGCCATGGTCGCAGTGGCAACGCCGCCAGCAAGACTAGAATATGCCCCAGCGCCAAGCCTCCACACGCCTGCTATTGCATCAATCGACCCGCCTGCAACGCCCAGTGGTCATCTTCTCAAAACCCTCGTCGCGAACAGCCCGGTGTTGTCCATTGCCTTCAGCCCCGACGGGCAGACACTTGCTGTGGGCGGCGAAGATCGCAGCATCGGACTATGGCGCAGTTCCGATGGCCATCTGGCACACACACTCGAGAAACACACCGACAGCGTCCAAACGGTAGTCTTCAGTCCCAATGGACAGCTTCTCGCCGCCGGCAGCGACGATCGCACAATTCGCATCTGGCAACTCAACGGAAACGCACCAATCCAAGCCGCCCACAACCTTCAGCACAATGCGGCTTGTCTCTGTTTCAGCCCCGATGGAAGCATGCTCGCCGCCGGCGGATGGGGGAGCAAGGTTGCGATTTGGCAGATCGAAGAGGGATGCCCTACTGAGAAGATAACCTTCGCAACGAGCTTTGTCCATAGCCTGGACTTCAACCAGGACAGCACATTACTGGCAGCCGGCTGTTATGATGGAACCGTGCGGATCTGGGATGTCCAACACCGGCAGCTCCTGCGGGTCTTGGAGGTTCACAATACGTTTGTGTTGAGCGTCGCCTTCAGCCCCGACGGGCAGAGATTGGCATCAGGAGGCGGGAATCCAACAATCTCGATTTGGCAGGTAGGCAATGGTCACTTGCTCGAAACGTTACAAGCCCACACGAATTTTGTCCGCAGTCTAGCCTACAGCCCCAATGGCCACTTTCTTGCATCAGGCGGCGAAGACAGAACCGTCCGATTGTGGGATGCCACGACCGGCAGCCATTTGCACTGTTTCCCCGAACATGGCAATGGAGTCACGGGTGTTATCTTTGCTCAAAATGGGCACGTTCTTGCATCGGGGAGTCGTGATCATAAGATCCGGCTCTGGCAAGCAGCTTGAGCAATTTCATTGCGCTGATAAACGATTGCGTTTCAGCCCAAGTTTCATACTATAGCAGGGATCTTGCTTAGACAACATTCTTGCCGACTTGATTGGCACTGAGGCGCCGCTCCGCCGCTCCGCCTCTTCAGCCCCGTGTATCCTCTACAGCCTGGTGGTAAATCCACACCCCATCATAGGTGCGGCGCAAGCGCTCACGAGCCACCAAAAGCTCCAGATGTGCGACGGTTTCGGCTACTGCAAAGCGCATCTCGTGCGGCGTGAGTTTATCGAAATCGAAAACCTGGCGTCCCACCGTATACCCTGTAACCCCGCCGCGTACTAATGCACCCATTTGTTCGAGCCTGAGCGCGTGGTGATGTTCGAGTTCGGCCAATCGCGTCTGCCAGTCATGGATCAGCGGGCCATGACCAGGCAAGCCGAGCTGCACATCCAAGTCGGCCAGAGCGTGCAGCGAGTTCAAGTAACGCCCCAGCGGATCAGGTTCACTTTCAGGCCATAAGCCGATGTGAGGGGTAATCTTGATCAACACCTGGTCGCCGCACAGGATCAGCCGATCATCGGGGCTGTAGAAGACGAGTTGGCCATCGCTGTGCCCCGGCGCATAGATTGCCTGAAAAGCGCGCCCGCCCATATGCAAGGTTGTACCGGGTTCCAGATGCGTTACGCATGGATGCGGCAGAGTCATCCGGCGCAAACGACCAAGCTCTACGGCCATTGATTCCAGGCGCTCCTTTGGCACACCATGCGAAGAAAAGAGCGCGGCCATCGGCTCCGGCCCCCTATCGGCGCGTCCCCAGACCTCACTGGCTAATTCCGCCTCGCGAGGCGACATATAGACCGGTGTCTCGCCGCTGGTCCACTCCTGGAGCCAACCAGCCAGCCCATAGTGATCCGGATGAAAATGGGTCAGCACGATCCGGGTAATATCGGCGGGACGAATCTGGAGCATTGCGCAGGCGGATTGCCACACAACCTGGCTCTCTGATCGGTTCAGGCCGCTATCTACGATTGTCCAGCCTGTATCGTCTTGAAGCAAGTAACAGTTGACGATGCGTAGTGCAAAGGGGAGGGGCAAGCGAACCTGGTAGATACCAGGGGCAACGTTAACACAGCTTTCCATGCAGTAACTCTTCCGGCTTTCTATCGTACGCCATTTTTAGTATACCATACCGACGCCGGAGCAACGCGCAGCAAGCCACGCTATTAGCGCCACGCTCCAAATGGACAATCAGCCCCATTTCATCCGTTGTTTCGATTGCAGATCTGCGATAATCTTACGTCCATTTGCGTCATCTGCGTTCCATTGCAGGACGATGATGCAGCCCTAATCCTCGCCCTGCACCTCACGCCAGAGGCGTGGGGGGCGTGCTATAATCCAGGCATGAATAGATTTGTTGATCTGCATATCCACACCACGGCAACGCCGCACCACTCATCATGGGAGCCTGAGCGACTAGCGGCGACAGCGGCTCATCTGGGCTTCTATGCGCTTGCCGCCACCGACCACAATACAACAGCCAGTGTTGCCGCGCTGCAAGCGGCGGGGCAACGCCACGGCGTGCGCGTGATTTCCGGCGTCGAGATCGACAGCGCCTTCGGCGGGAAGCTATGGCATACGCTGGTCTACGGCGCACCGCCCGATGCACCCGCACTGCTCGCCCTATGCGCAACAGTCTTCGAGCGCAATGCCGCCGATGCGCAGGCGTTGTTAGCAGACTTGCCCCAGCAAGGCTTCTGTCTCACCGGGTTGAACAACCTGGGTCGCCCGCCGAATGTCGCCGACGTAGCAACAGCACTGGCCCGCCAGAATAATCTGCCGGGTCGCGTCCCCGGTGAGGGCGACGAGGCGGCGGGCATGCGTTACTTGCTCACTCGCATGCCTGGGGCGTACAAGCCAATCGGCGTCGACGAAGTTATCGCTGTAGCCCGCCAGCTTGGCGCTGTTGCGATTCTAGCCCATCCTGGCCGCAGCAAAGGCATCTATGCCATACCGGCGGACGCGGACGATCTTGCTGCCTTGGTCGAAGCTGGGTTAGATGGCATCGAAGTCTACTACCCAAGTCATAGCGCGGAGCAGCAGGACTTTCTCTTGCGTGCAGCCCAGCGTTATGGACTGTTGATCAGCGGCGGTTCAGACTCGCATCATCCTCATCAAGACTTAGCACGGATAGAGCGCAGCTTTATGACGCTGCTGGATCGCGTACCGTAGCCTTGAGCATTATGTCTGCGCTCCTCGCCAGGTTGACAGTCTGGTATACTATAGCACGGTGAAGCAATTCTCAACCCGTCACAAGGGAAAGATATATGCCCCTCACTCCAGCATTGGAAGCTGAAATCGCCGCACTCGCCCAACGGTATGGTCCACCGCGTCGCGTTGTCATCGACCTGTCTGATGGCTCCTTTGACCCGGTTGCCAATCCTAATCGCATTGGCGAGGTCTGCATGGTCATCCGCCGGCCAAGCGGACATTTAATCACCGCAATCAAGACTTTTTATCCACGCGGCGCCTTTCGCCTGCTCACGGGCGGCGTCAAAGACGGCGAACCAATCGAAGCGGCACTGTTGCGCGAAGTTCAGGAGGAGACTAGTCTAGCCGTCACAATCCGGCGATTCTTGGCGATTATCGAGTATCACACCAAGCCGCCGAATCTAGCAGGCCGCACCTTTGCAACGTTTGCCTTTTTGCTTGACGAGATAGGCGGGGTATTAGGCGTCCAGGATAAAGACGAAGAACTCGAAGTATTTCGTGAAGTGTTACCCGAGGAACTTTTGGCCATTGCCGACTTCTTGGAGCATATCGATGAGGGCGACAGCCCCAAGATTGGCGGGCGCTGGCAAAGCTGGGGGACATTCCGCGCTATTGTCCACCGGACTGTCTATACGACCCTGGTCGATACGGTGAACCTATCGCCAATCGCAAATCCCTAATTGCTATCAGAAGGAGACTCACATGCTTGGCTTCGATGCGCAGCAACGCGTGAACGAGGCACTGCGCCGGCTCGACCAGGCCCTGGAAAACGACTTTGAGATCGAGAACGCAGTGCAGCAGCAAGCCCAAAACTTCCGCGAGACCTTCTTTACAGCCATACAGTATCTCGAACGAGAGAGTCTGCAACTCAAGGCGCTGCTCGTTCAACCCAAACGTCTGGATGCGAACCATTTGCAGGTTCAAGCCAAAGGTCGCCCGGCCTTCGTCCTAGCCCTGGACACTGAACTTGCCTATGACCGTAAGGGCCAACCTGCCGCACAAGGCCAGCCGCCGGAGAGCGCAGCGCAGAGTACAATCGAACTCGCGGCGCGCATGTTCATCGTTCTCACACCGCCGGCGCAAGGACTGCTACGCTACTATACGATCTTTGGCGACGGTACATGGCGACGTACCGTGTTCGGGATGGGGCAAGGCGGCATCCAGGCGCAGAGCGTTCTGTTGCAACGCTTCAGCCCCGATGTGCTGGTGATGGAAGCGATCGACCTGATTGGCCACAGTTGTACGCTGCACCCAACCTGGCTCGGGATGACCCAAGCTGTCGAGTCGCTCACAACCGAGTCGCTACGCGAGCGCACCAAAGTCAAGACCAATCTGACTGGAATAGGCGTTAACCGCCCGTCTCTGTAGCCAGCCACGGCACAAGGTTGAAGCGCACCGTCGATGGCCGGCCATCATTTCCCGTCTCGAAATCTGAGGCAACGGCAGCGTGCAACCAAGCGCGCCGCCCATCGTCCAGCGCAACTTCGTACCAGAGTTGGTAAGCGTTCGCGCCGGTTGTACGGCTATCCTCCAGCCCAGCCTGAATGGTCAGCAAAGAAAAACGCGCTCCGGGCTGCAACGTAAGCTCTCCCAGACTCTGCGCTTGTTCAGCGCTTGCTGGCGGAGCGGACCAGAGAGTCAAGCTGGAGGAGATCGGTGCGGAGACAACCGCCGCTTTGCCCAGCGCTCCGGTTGATCCGGCAGGAAACGCCCGCTGCGCGATCAGGTGGGTCGGGTTGCGCCAACCTTGATCGCCTGGATGGTCCGGCGCAGCAATGGGCCAGTAACCTGGGCCAGGCGGACAGTTAATGCCGCAGCGAAACCCGTAGCGCGGCGCCGCACCATTGACCTCGCCGGTGGTCAGAAAGGTACGCACCTCGAAGTGGAGATGATTCGGCACGTTGTCGCTGCGCCGGAGCACTGTTCCCAGCAACGCTCCGCGCTTGACCTGCTGGCCAGTCTGAACGGCGACATTCGGGTCGAGGTGACCATACATCGAGAAGAGATCGACGCGGTGTTGCACAATCACCACTCGCCCGGGGTAGTTCGCGCCAACATAGACAACCTCGCCCGCCGCAATCGCGTAGATCGCTGCACCGGCAGTATCTTCGTCAAGCGCGTACCAATCTTCGCCGGTGTGCCAATAATTAGGATTGAACCAGGTGTTTTCAACCGCGTAGCCGTGGCGAATAAAGAAGCCATCACCGGGCGCGCGCCCCGGCCAAGCAATCGGATAGCTATACTCGGGCGCCAAACTAGGCACAGCGGTCGCTGTTGCGCGCGACAAAGGCGTTACGCTTGGCATCGGCCCAAGCTCGGCAGTTGGAGTTGCGGTTATCTGCATCTTTGGCGTTGCCAAGGGAAGAATCGCCGTTGACTGTGCCAGGGCTGTTGGTGATAGAGCAGGCGTCGATAGCGTCACATCCGCAGGCGTGAACGTTTGGACAGGCGGATCAGGCGATGACAGAGCGCCGCACCCCGCCAACGCAACCAGGGCTACAAACAGAAGCGATAAACGCGCGATCATAGCTTCAGCATACCACAGACCGACTGTGGGCGCACACTATTCCGTCACGGTTGTCGCAAAGAGCGCCTGATGAGTGTTGCCGTCTACAGTCGCATACACCGTGATCCGCCAATCACCGGGCATTGGATAGACTGTCTCAATCGCATAACTGCCATTCCCTGACGGATCGGCGATCGGCTTGCTCCCACTCAAGCAGATCATATCCATCTCCATGTCGAAGTAGACATCGGCGTCAGCTATGGCCGCGCCCTGCCGATCCGTCAGGGTCACCAAGAGTTGCTGGGTCTGGTTGATCAGCGGTGCTTCAGCGGTGTCGAGCGTAAATGTGAACCCGGCCACTACCTGCTGTTGGCGAACATGATCGGGCGCCAGGGTAGGCAGCATTGGCTGCGCACCGCAGGCGGATAAGCCCAACACCAGCAGCAACGCCAGGACGAGTTGGCGACCAAGCCGTTGCATGATGGGTTGTCGATAACCGATCATTGGGTCATGCCTCCTCCGCCAGCATCGCCTGAATATCAGCGCTGATCACATCTGGGGGCGTGCCGTGACTATAGATCATGCGCATCTTGCCCTCCCGGTCGATCAGATAAGACGGCGTGCTGTGATCGACCAAATAGGCGGCGCTAGTGCCTTCGACTTCGCGCGCCTCGTAATACAAGCCGTAGTCGGGGCCGATTTGGCGCAGCGTGCCGGCATCGCC
>JAKSDJ010000412.1 GCA_022360155.1 Chloroflexales bacterium
AACGCATCCGCATCCGCCGCGAAATCGCGTGTGCGATAACCCGCTGCGGGGCGATCGGCGTCGCCATGCCCCCGTTGCGTCAGGGCGATGGCATGCATCGACTGCGGCAGGTGCGGTAGCACACGCTCGAAGGAGCGCCAGGAATCAGCAACACCGTGCAGCAAGAGCATGGGGAGGCCCGTCGGATCTCCATGCTCGACGTAGGGAAGCTTAACCCCGTTGGAAAGCTCGCAAGACTTGATAACGAATGTCATATCTACGCTCCTTCGCCAGCCCCAACGCGCTATGGGCATGACGGGACGACGGCAATGATCGCTGGCGCAGCTTGACAGGCTGGCATTGCGTGGGTGTATTAATCGCGCGAATGACTTGTCCGCGCCCTTATATCGTACCAAAACAGCCACCGGAAGGCGTCAGGAATATTGCCGATGCAAGATAAGGGAAGGCCTTAGAGTGACAGACGGAGCATGTAGTGATGCACCCGAATGCCCTCGGAAGACAGCCTCAATGTCCTTCGGATAGGCGCCGCCTGAAACCTAACAGGTCTTGAACGAGCGCTTTGCGCAGCCTTCCCAAGACCTGTTAGATATGCATCGCGATCGCGACAGCGCCTCAAACGCAAGCCTAAAATTCTACTGGGGCAGCTGCGGTGAAGTATACCACCGCGGGCTCGTGTTCCGCGCCTCCGCGCCTCTCCGCCTCATCACTTTCGCGCGTCTGCTTCAAGCCGCTGCTTTGCGGGCTTTGAAGGGTTGCCATTGCAGGTAGGTCCAGGAGCGGAGCAGCCATTCACCGGGGCCACTGCGGAAATGTTGGAACCACCAGTTGCTGAACCAGACCTGGCCAGCAAAAATGAGAAGCACAAGCAAGAAGCATCCCAGTGGGCCAACCGCACCATACCACCCCAAGCCCCAGCCGTTGAAGAGGAAGCTACAGACGATGGCTTGTCCAATATAGTTGCTGAGCGACATGCGGCCTGCTGCGCGGAGCGGGTTCAGCCAGGCGCCAATCCTTGGCTGCTGCACGAACCACACGATGGCAAAGACATAACAGAATGTGAGCGCCGGCGCGGCGATGGCCTCCAACGCCATCAGCATACTCGCAGATAGGAGGGTGTGCTGTGCGTTGAGCAACGATGCGTAGGCGCCATTGCCGATGATGCCCAAGGCCAAGGCCCAGGGCGCCCAGCGACACATGGCTGGCAGATATTGTGCTAGATTCTTGAAAAAGCCAATTTTGCCTGCCGCAAGCCCAAGTGCAAACATGGCCAGTGCGGTGGGCCAGTTGAACAATGGCGTGAAGATATAGAACATGACTAAATCCTGGAGTCGTTGCTCCACGCTCTGACCAAATGAGCCAAGATAGTTGCGCCGTGCTTGTTCTGCGAGTTGGGCTGTTTGATTGACGCTCTCTGGCGATGCTAGAGCGATGGCCTCCAACAGCGCAAGGGCGATGCGCCCAACTATAGCCAGACCCATCATAACGAGTGCAACCCACAAGAGCTGACGCGGCGACCATTCACGCATCAACCACAGGACAATACCCAGCAAGACATAGGAAACTAAAATGTCGCCGACGAACAAAAAAACCGCGTGCAGAATCCCAAAAAACAAGAGGCCAATCAGCCGCCGTGCATAGCGTGGCCCAAGCGAGTCGCCCCGTGTAGCGGCGCGGGTGATCTGGATCGCGAGACCATAGCCGAACAGGAAAGAGAAGAGGACATAAAACTTCGACTCGAACCCAAAGGACACAAGCCAGGTCACAACGCGATCGGCAACCGTATGGGTCGATGGGGTTGCGCCAAATTCATAAATTGGATTGGCAAAAAAGAATATGTTGACCATGAGAATGCCACATAGTGCAAACCCACGCAGGATATCAAGCACATCCAAGCGTTGTTGGGCGCTCTGAACAGTCTTTTCCGCGGCGGCGCTTATCGTAGATGCGATTGTTGCCATATTAAAGCTCCTCTTCGGTGGTCGTATGCAAACCAAGAAACCGTGTGTACAGTGTTTGAAACGTTTTGTTTAACGTGGCGTCGTCGAAATCATCGTGCTCGCTAGCAAGAGCCAGCCGTAAGAGCATCCCATCGCTAAGGGCTAGCAGCAATTCTGCCGCCTCTATCGGTGCGAGTGATGGATCGACCTGACCCCGAGCCTGGGCTTGGACAATGAGATCTGCTAAACCATGGACAATCTGTTGATCGTCGCGCTGCACAACGTCAGCGACACGTTGGTTGCGGAGGGACTCGGCAACGACTTCAACCAGTAATACCCCCTTGGGTTGCCCGTCGATCTCCTGAGAATCGACGGCAAAGAAAGCCGCTAGCGCGTGAGCCAAGTCGGTGTGTTGGCGTGCTTGATCAAGCTGCGCACGTGTTTCATGGCCATGGGCTTCAACTAGCGCAATGATCAAGTCTTCTTTGCTCGCGAAATGGCGATAGATCAGGCCAGCGCTAATGCCAGCCTCGCGAGCGATATCGTCCATCGTGGTTTGGTGAAACCCCTTCCGCGCGAAGCAAGCCGCGGCAGCGCGGAGAATCTGTTCCTGGCGGGCGGCAGCTTTGAGATTCATGGCAGAGCTCCTGATGTAAATGAGCGTTCATTTTCTTGCCTCATTGTAAATGAGCGTTCATTTCATGTCAAGGGGCAATTCGTGCGTGCGGACACTCGCTTATTGTCTTCTGCCCTTTACAAGCGCTGGTCGGAGCAGCTGTGGCGGCTGTACATTCGTTGAAGTTTGCAATATTCGCTACAAGCGTATATAGTAGGGGCATTGGCGCTGTCGTCCATAGTTGAAAAGAAAGTGGTAAAAAACGTCCCATATGGTGTATCGGGGCGTATGAACACGCAACTGTGAGGGTGTTTGGCATGGGTATGTGAGGAGACAGCTTGCTGAAAGAGCAAGGCTCCTCGTTTGCCCCTATGTGTTCGCTACGAATCTTCTGTGTTTGTGAGAAATGGGCGCCCGCGTAGTTTGCGGTGATGGCTGATTTCGCAAACACCGAAGATTTTTTGTGCCAGGGCCCCAGATGGCTGATTTCGTCTGTATCTACGCCTTAGGGCATCTTGTAGAAAAGGAGAACAATCTGACCATGCTGGAACAACAAGTGTACGGACCAGATCCCATCAAAGTACGCAAGACGGATCATTACAAGCTGGAGTACGTTCATGATTTTGTGGAAAAATGGGATGCTCTCATTGACTGGGAGGCCAGATCGAGAAGCGAAGGCGACTTTTTTATCCGGGTGTTGCGCGAGCATAATGTCCACAAAGTGCTTGATGCTGCCACAGGTACGGGGTTTCATTCAGTGCAACTGTTGAAGGCTGGGTTCGCTGTAACCAGCGTAGACGGTAGCCCGACCATGCTGGCGAAAGCCTTTGAGAATGCGCAGAAACAAGGCCTTATTCTGCGCACAGTGCATTCCGATTGGCGTTGGCTCAATCGGGACATCCACGACAAGTATGACGCGATTGTTTGCCTGGGCAATTCCTTCACGCATCTGTTTTCAGAGCAGGATCGACGCCGTTGTCTGGCCGAATTCTATGCGGCTCTGCGCCACGATGGCATCCTCATTCTCGATCAGCGCAACTACGATACGCTGCTCGATCACAACCGCAAACCCAGCCATATCTACTACTACTGCGGTGAGAATATCAAAGCGCAGCCAGAACATATTGATGAGGGATTGGCCCGATTCAAATACGAATTCCCCGACCATTCGGTCTTTCACCTCAACATGTACCCGATCCGCAAGAAGTACACGCAAAATTTGATGCAGGAAGTCGGGTTTCAGCGGGTGAAAACCTACGGCGATTTCAAGGAAACCTATCACGAAGCAGAGCCGGATTTCTTCATCCATGTTGCTGATAAACACTATCAGTCGAGCAATCCCCCCAGCGTCGCCGAACGCTATTCGTCGGTGGTCAAGACAGCCCAATCCTACTATGACAGCTCGGATGCCGACCGCTTTTATGCCGCTATCTGGGGCGGCGAAGATATTCATATCGGGATGTATACGGCCCCCGATGAGGCTATTTTCACAGCTAGCCAGCGCACAGTGCAGCGGATGGTGCAAACCCTTGGCGCCATTACGCAGGATACCGCGATTATGGATATTGGATCTGGGTATGGCGGCTCGGCGCGCTATCTTGCCAAGCAGTTTGGCTGTCGGGTTGCCTGCCTGAACCTGAGCGAGGTTCAGAATGAACGGAACCGTCGCTTGAATGAAGTACAGGGATTGGCCCACCTGGTTGAGGTGACCAATGGCAATTTTGAAGAATTGCCGTATGAAGAGTCCCGGTTCGATGTGGCATGGTCGCAGGATGCGGTCTTGCACAGCGGCGACCGCCGCCGGGTATTTGAGGAGGTGCGCCGGGTGCTCAAGCCGGGCGGGAGCTTTATCTTCACCGACCCGATGCAGAGCGATGATTGTCCGGCAGGAGTGCTCCAGCCGGTGCTCGACCGGATCCATCTTGAGAGTCTGGGATCGTATGGTTTCTACCGGCAGACGGCCCGCGATCTGGGTTTTGTCGAAGTCGAGACACTCGACTTTTCAGAGCATCTGGTGAACCATTATCGTCGGGTGCGGGACGAGCTTCAGAGTCGCTATGCTGAAATGGTCAAAGAGGTGTCTCTGGAGTATGTGGATACGATGCTGACGGGCCTGGAGAACTGGATCAAGGCCGGCAACAAAGGCTATTTGCGCTGGGGCATTTTACATTTCCGCCTGGGTAGATAACGCCTGCTTGCGGGTGCGTTGCCCTACACCGCCATGTGTGGAACGCATTGGCATCAGGTTGGCATCTATGCTGCACACCACCTTGGCATGCTGTAGCGAGAACCTTTATCGCGTCAGAAAGCCAGGCGCGGATCAAGTGAACCCTTTGACCGGCGTCGCCCCGCAGGCTCTCCATTGGGGCAGTTTATGCCCCTATCCCCCAACCCTTTTCGCCCCTGGCGGGCGAAAGGGGAGCCGGAGGGGCTTTCGCCTTCGACCCCGCCCCTCTCCTTGTGTGGTTTCAGGGGCGGACAGAACATAAACGCCCTTCCGTCATTTCCCGCATCAGGATGCGTTCTCACCTAGGTGGCTTGCCAATCCATTGCGGTCCGCCCGGTGTCACTGGATAGGCTGCACTCGTTGCGCCAGAGGCGCTACCAGAACGCCGCGCGACCCAATCGGACCAGGATGTGGATGCTGTGGCCCAACTGCAGCCTTGGCTCTACCGTGGGATGACCAATTGCTGCTGGGCCGCTGCCGCCGTGCCCAGCAGCAATTGGAATGCAAGCAAGCACTGCACCTCCAGCTGCGCTACGCCTTGAGCACGCCGCTGACCATGGCAACGACCGACTCCAATTGCACGCGAATGGCGACCACCGACGGCGATGGCAATCTTCGTATCTGCTATGCCGATTTCATCACGATCCTCGACACGGCATAGCAATTGTTGCAAAAGCCGCCAATGCTAGGCTTTCCAAGGCAACCCTTGGCCAAACCCCTCGCGCTTGGCATTCCTTGACGCTAGGTGTATACTAGTTAAGGAAGGACTATCCTGCACCGTGCCGTTGTTGTGGTTCTGACCATAGCTCCTCACACCTACGCCGTCCCCGTTTGTTCGTCGCGCGCGTTCTTGCGCCTCATTATGGTCTGCCGTTCCCCCTGCAGGGCGACCGGCAAGACGTATCACTGCCTCCCCAGCCGCATCGTACGGCTTGGTGGAGCCTCGTATAGTGTGGTACGCCGCGTAGCGGCGCTCCAGGAAGGAAATAAACTCATGATCCACTTCGTTTGCTATCGTGGCAAACCCGTGGTATTTCCTCTCATTGAGGAGATCCTCGTGGCCAATGGCTGCTTTATTGAACCTCTACCCCTCTATACAATGCGCCCAACACAGTATTGGAGGTCGACCTCATGCACTTCCTAGAACAGGTCAAACTCATCCAGGGCGGCATGGGAGTCTATGTGTCAAACTGGCGGCTGGCCAAAGCTGTTGCCATGGCCAGACCCGGCGCGACTGTTGGGACGGTTTCCGGCACCGCCCTAGACGTGGTCTACGTTCGGCTGCTGCAGCTCGGCGATCCGGGCGGCCATGCTCGTCGGGCGCTTGCGGCCTTCGACAACGCCTTCGGAACCGGTATCGGTCAAACGATCTACGACCGCTACTTCATCGATGGCGGGAAGGCCCCCGATGCCCGCTTCAAAAACACCCCCATGCAGATCATCCGCGCGCAGGCGCCCCTTATGAATGGATCATCCAGCGCTCCCATCGAGGCGCCCCTGCATCTGCCAGAGGACGTCATTGAACTCCTGATCGCTACTGGTTTTGTGGAGGTCTGGTTGGCCAAGGAAGGGCATCGCGGCAATATCTTCATCAACTTCCTCAACAAGATCGAACTCCCGCTTATGTACGTCTTGTACGGGGCCATGCTCGCCGATGTGGACGGTGTGGTCGTCGGTGCGGGTAATCCCGACGGTCTGCCGGCACGCTGCTCACAATTGGCGAACCACGTCGCAGTGACCAAACAGCTCGCAGTGCTGTATCAAGAGGCAGGCGAGATCTTCACGCTTACTTTTGACCCGCAACAACTCTATAATGGCGCATTTACCAAAAAACCGCTGAAGCGGCCTGCCTTTTTGGCGATTGTAGCGCTAGACGGCCTGGTGCAGGCCCTAGCGGCGAGCGCCAGCGAAGCCCCCGATGGCTTCATTATCGAGCACCATACCGCCGGTGGCCACAATGCGAACCCGGTTGGCCCTCGCACGATGGATGATCGGGGACAGCCGCGCTACAGTGAGCAGGATGATCCAGACCTGGCGGCGATCCGAAGCGTTGGGCTCCCGTTCTGGCTCGCCGGCGGGTATGGCAGCCATGCGAAGCTGCAAGAGGCCTTGGCAGCCGGCGCCACGGGCGTGCAGGTCGGCTCGACCTTCGCCCTCGCCGAGGAATCGGGTTTGCGGCCAGACTACCGGTCGGCTATTCTGAAGGAGCTGAGCAACGGAACAGATGACGCGACGTTGGTGCGAACCACTATGTTTTCGCCAACCGGGTTTGCCTTCAAAGTGGTCCAACTCAAGGATACTCTCGCCGACCAACAGGTCTTCGAGAACCGGCGCCGGGTCTGTGATATTGGGTTGCTGCAGCAGGTAGGAGTGAGCAAGCCAAACGCCGATGGGATGCGGACTATCTTCCAGCGCTGCGCCGCGGCCCCCGTCGCAGGCTATATCCATAAACGGGGACTCCAGCGCAGCACCGAGAACCGCCGCTGCTTGTGTAATGGCCTTCTGTCCTGTGTGGGGCTGGGTCAGGTCAAGCAGCTGCACGGAGTACGGATGGAAGAACCAGCTGTTGTTACGCTGGGGGACCATCTTGACGGCGTCCGGCGCCTCTCGCGCCAGGGCCAGACCCACTATTGGGCCACGGACGTGGTAACGGATATCCTTGGATAGCCCAATTGACCCCGCGAATTGAGGCGGTCTGTATCAGCTCCAAGCCGCGTGGGCTGCTCAGAGCCTGCCTGAAAAGGATTATAGAGTGCGGCAGCATGACTCCGCACTCCAGGCTTTTATTCACTGCGGACAAGAAGTTCAGCTCCGCAGATCTTCGGGCGCCTGCCAATCCTGGCGCTGCTCTGCTGCGGGAGACGCCGTATCGCGCAGCGTATGCAAGCGGTTATCATAATGGCCGCGCAATTCGTCGACCACCGTGCCTTTCCAGAGCGAACACCCCAGCATATACCCGGCGCGGCCAATCATATGCGAGGCCAGCGGCGCGGTCAGGAACAGAAAGAGCACCCCAGCCACCGCGCGCACGGCGACGCTAAGATCCATCGACGAGACCGCCACCGCAAGCAGGATGCACCCCGCCCCTAACGACGACGCCTTCGACACCGCCGACATGCGCAAAAACAGATCGGGCATCCGGACAATCCCTACCCCGGCCAACAGCAACAAGAAGGCGCCGGCCAGCAACAAGGCGGCGCTAAGCAGCTCCTGAACAATCGTTATCATATTCGTTTCTCGATATAGTAGGCAAACGCAATAACGCCAAGGAATCCGATCAGGGCGGCGACGAGCGCCACGTCGAGGAAAGCCGAGCGCCCGGTGATCAGCGCATAGGTGGCGATCATCGACAACGACAGCACCCCGATCAGGTCAATCGCGACCACCCGATCCGGCAGATTGGGGCCGCGTGCCAGGCGAAATATCGCTAGCACAAGCACAATACTCAACAGCGGCAAAACAACAAACTGAGCCAAGTTTATGATCATGCGAACACCTCGCGTACGGCGCGCTCCAGGCCGCCCTTGATCGACTGGCGAAAGGTATCCGGGTCGCCGACATCGATGGCGTGAACATACAATACCTTCCGATCATCGGAAACATCCAGACTCAGCGTGCCTGGGGTCAGCGTAATAATATTGGCAAGCATCGTAATCTCGACATCACTCGTGACGTCAAGCGGTACGGCGATAATCCCTGGGCGCAACTTGGCCCGCGGCGTAAACAGCACGGTGCGCGCGACATTCAAGTTGGCGACGATGATCTCCCAGAGG
>JAKSDJ010000900.1 GCA_022360155.1 Chloroflexales bacterium
CGCGGACTCCTATGCTCTACGGGCTGACCGAACAGGTTTCAGTGCTCAATCGTGAGCCGATAGTGTAGATACGCTCTGTTTCTGTGTGCGGCGCTGTGAGCCAGATGTCTCGAAAGCGGCCATTCGTTCTTCCTGAGCCTTCCTGCAACGTCGCTTCTGCGACTCAAGTATAGCAACGTCGGGCGCGTTTCGCAACTGTGATTCTGTACCAGCATCGTGTTAAGTTGCGAAAACGCCCCTCGTGCATATCTATCGTGTATCAAGCCTGCAAAACTCCGACACTACCGCCATGGGCATATCCGTTATTGGCGAGTTTGTTCGCGAGTTGCGGCGCTTGACCACACGCGGCTTCTTTTTATGCCACTTACTGCAAGCTCTGCTAGACCACATCGTTGCAGAACCGGCGAAACTCACAGCTAATACATTGACGGCGGCTGGAAGGCGGCGGGGGCATCTGCTCGCCGCGAATGGCCGCCTGCATTGCGCGCGTTGTCTGTGAAACCTTCGTCCGCAACGGCGGCGTGATCGACACCGGCTCCGCTCGCCGCAGCGGGATGCTGTAGAGAAAGCCGCGCCGCACCGGGAGCTCCCACGCTTCCTCTAACATGAGCGCATAAGCGGCAAGCTGTAAGGTGAAGTGGCTGCCGCGCACGCGCTCGCTGTCCTTATAGTCTACAACGATCGCTTGTGCAGCGGGGCTGTCTCGCCCCGGAAGAGCCACCGCCAAGTCGACCCGCCCGCGCAACCCCAGCGTCGATGAGCGCAGCGGCACATCGAATGCCCGCTCGCCGGAGGTCAGGCCATAGGTGCGTAGTGAACGCCGTACTTCGCGCTCGCTCTCGTCTTGATGACCGGCGATCCCCGCCTGCATTAATGCGGTGATCGGGCGAATCTCCGGCAGACAGTAGCGATAATACACGACCCGCGGGCAGTAGGTCCATTGCTTGAGATCGGTAACTTCGCAGAGGAGTTCAGTCATCGGCGCCTCCTTGGGCGATCACACGCCGTCGGTTCCAACTCGCGTCATCTAGCGGGAACAGTTGAATATTGGCGGCTCGCCGCCCGAGCCGTTTCTGTATCTCCTTGAACAAGGATCGCTGATGCGTACGGGTCAGGTCGCCCACAAACGCACTGTATTGAATGCGTTGGAGGCCATAGTCCAGACATGCGTCCGCCACTTTTTGCCGCGCCCCATCGTGGGGAATATCGTAAATCAATAAGCATTGCATAGGTTTGTCCGTTGTTGGTACACTTCGTCCATGACAGGTCTCGTGTTACCATCTCATTCTTGTTACTTTGTTACCGGACTTACGCGGCGCTAGGCGCCGCACTTGCTTCAGGCGGTTGTGTTGCCGTAAAACCGCCTAAAGGCGGCACTACACGGAGAGCGATGTGACTGCGTCCCTCCCCTCGCCCCGACACCCGTTTCACCAGCCCATCACAAATGGTGTGTAGGTCACCCGCTCGCCACGCACGAAGGTGGCGATATGGCGGGCCTGGCACTGAAGAATATGCCGGAGCGGCTGGCGTTTGCCCTCGTATAGTTCGCTGGACTCCATTCGTTCCAACACCTTTTCAGCGATCCGCTTGCGCGTCGCGGCATCCAGCCCGCCGTCGTCCTGCTGCGCTAGATCGACGCCGCGGGTGACCTGGCCGATCAGCGGGCGGTCGACTACTGCCTGGCGAAACTCCTCGATCAGATCGAGGGTCAGGCTTGGCTTGCCAGGACGGTCGGCGTGGAGGAACCCGGCATTTGGCTCAAGCCCGGCCAAGAGCAAGGCGACCCGCACCTGTGAGCGCAGGACCGCGTAGCCATAGTTGAGCGCCTGATTGAAACGGTCGCTTGCGCCGTGCGTTGCGCGCCCCGGCCATGCCAACTCGGGCGGGACCAGCCGGGCGACCGCGCCCCAATAGCGGGCGGCTGCGCGCCCTTCTGCGCCCATCAGTGCGGCGCGGGTCGTGTCGGTGATGGCGCCGGTATAGCGTTGCATAGCGGGCAGGACATCCAGCACCTCGCTTGCCGCTAGCGTCAGCTCGGTATGCAGCGCGGGATCGGCCTCTTTGCGATATTTAGCCGCATAGCGCAGCAAGTTTGCCTGGCTCTGCACCTTGCCGGCGGCAAAAGCTTTCGCCAGATCCAGCCCGCGTTCGTCCTCGAAGGCGCGCAACTGCGCCCGTTTGGTCAACGCCATACCGGTCAGACCGCTGGCGAAGAGCGTGCCGTAATCGTCGCCCGCTTTGCTATTGAGAAAATGAATGGGGATGCCTTCTGTCGCGCATACGCGCACGACATCGCTGCTGAGCGCCACGCCGTCGCTGCAGATCAGCACCTGCTCGAGGTGCATAATCGGCGCTTCAGCCAGCCGCTCTTTGTCCTTCGTCACCCGCAGGCGTCCCTGGTGCTTGGCAAGAAACGCGCCACGCTGTTCCACAATCAGGTGCATGAGCTTATCTCCGTCTGTGATACATCTGAGCATGCTGCTTCGGTGCGCAACCTCGCGCCGTAAGAAAAGTCATATTGTTAAGGTGCAAGGCACATAGGCGCCGGCGTTTGTGCGGCCTGGCCGATCAGGCAAGGCTAGAACCCGCCTCGATCGTGTAACAGCCGTCGCCCTTGACAGCGTTCTTGCCGACGTGGATCAAGCTGCCCCAGACCAGCAACTCGCGCAGCGGAGCCAGATCGCCGGCGAAGGTGATCGCGCCGACCAGCCCGCCGATTGGGGTGCGGCTGCGTTGGCGGGCGGAATAGCTGACGACATCGACCCAGCGGGTGCGATCCTCCACGACGGTGACGCGCTCGGCCACGTCGAGCAGGGCGCGGAAGTCGATGGCGAGCGGACCGGCGCCATAGGCGATCGCCAGGTCGTCGAGCCGGCGCATGAGCCGTTGGACCAGCGGGCGCAGAGTAAGTTGTTTGACCAGCCGGTCGCCGTCGATCAGGCGCATGGGCGTGTGGAGTTGGAGGGTGAGCGCATCGGCGGGCAAGCGCGCGGCGAAGATCGCGACATCCGCCGCGGTGACGGCCAGCTCCGGCGCTTGCACCTGCGCCGTGCCGCGTGCATAGAGCGGCTGCCGCGCGCCGGTCAGCGGATGCACCGAGGTGATCGTGGTGACCTGGAGCCGCCCGCGCCGCCCGCTGTTCGTCGCCAGGGGGCGACCGATCCCGCTGTGCTCCAACTCTTGCGTCGCCAGCACCACATAGGGAAACAACGGCGCGGTAACGCCAAACAGCGCCAAGCCAAAGGATAGCGCCGCGCCGTCGGCGTAGCAGCCCCCGGCGGGCGGGCGCGTGACATAGGGGCGGGGCCGCTGGTCGCTGCCCGGTTCGCCATCGGCGCGCATCGGCGCAATCAGCGCCGCGACCGGGCAGATTTGGAGGAGCGGGCACACCGCGCACCGCTGGGCCGCCTTGTTGACGCAGAAGCGCTCCCACAGCGCGCCGACCAGCGCACCACGCATCTGCGAGCCAGCCTGGTTATCGAGCTCCAGCGGCGTCAGCGCCGTCGCGGTGAACTCAAGGTGGTGGGTGGTGAGGGTCATGGTTTGATCCTCTCGTAGAGGGTAAAGCTACGACTGGAGCGTGTGGGTTGGTATGGCAGTCTCACTGAAATAAATACACGATCCTTCCTTGGTGATAGTTGCTCTGCCGAGTAGATACTAGCCTTCGCGAAGGTCAGCTTTGAGTCACAATCATCTAACATTTGGAGAATGGAGCGCGGGTTGTGCTCGCCATCTACTGGTTGCTTGTTGATTTGATTGTATCCCTGACGTATGGGTAGCTTCTCAACAACACGGGGCAGGCTGTCGATTTGAAACAAGCTGCCACGCTTGCCAAAATACGTTATTTGCATGAGTAGTAGAGCAAGAGTGTCAGTATCACGCTGATCTTCCATCTCCAGTGCTATACCGAGCGGCCCGTTGTACTGTACATACTCGCGGAAGGCAACGCTGTGGATAAATGGACCATCGTTCCCACTACCGCTTTGTTCATCCCCATCGCCCTCTTTCTCTCCTTTACCGCTTTTTGGGCGACGGGGTTTGTGAATACGCACAAAGCAATTGTTAACGACGATCTGCGGCGGCAGGCTAATCGCGATGCCTAGATCACGAATCAGAGGAAAGAGGTGCGCATCATGCACCCCTCGCTCTCCATACAATCGTAGTGCAACATCCAGCAGCGCCATTTTGATGCTGAACGGAGTCGGCAGTAGCAGGCTGCGTCCGCCAGTCGATGTCGCGTCGGACGGCTTAAGCGAAAATAGACTGACTTGATGATAAACTGCTGTCAGCCACATCAGCGTCTCGCTTTCCCAAATTCAGGCAGTCGGTACGGTTGTGCTGAACGAATAATAGCGCTCATTTGCTGGGTGAACATATCCATCCCTTCGAATGGGTACATTGTAATTGCGCCGTCGTGAAGGGTGTTCAAATGTTCTGTGATACGACTAATTTGCTCACGATACCCGTTATGCAATCCACTAAACGCGGGCGCAGGTGCCACACTACTGCTCGTGGTGATGACGCCCTCAAAATCTACTACGTGGGGTGCCTGTGTGTTGCGGTGTGCACCATCCAGATGGAGAAAAGTGTACAGCACACTCTCTAGCAGCGCGCGGGCGCGTTTTGTACGATCATCATCGGTTAATCCAGAGGGATAGTGCTGCGCAATATCATTGTACCCAACACGAGCCAGTTCAACATGACAAACGAGAGCATAAATGCCAGAGGATGCGGGGCGATGAAACAAGTTCTGCCCTAGGTTCGAGCCATCGCTCGATTTCTTTTCCAACCCGCTGTCGGCAACATACTTGGTATGCAGGTAGCTCTCGGTCTTCGTTATCTCTGGCACTCCAACCGTCCAGCCAAACTCAACCAACGACTTTCGCGGCGTAGATTTGTTGTTAGCCGTCACCAGAATGCCGGCAGCATCGGTCAGCGCACAGCTTTGAATGATGTAGTCCATAAGTTGCGGATCGGCCTGTCCACCAAATTTCTTGGCTTCATCATTATTAACAAAATCCCAGTTGATGCGGTTCGCATTACCGATCTGCGCGCCTTGAGAGAGCGGCAGGCTGTGATACCGCGCCAAGCGACGGAAGTGATCGGCCTGGATGTGCTTGAGCATATCACCGCTGATCGCGTTGACCCGTGCTGGCTCAGGATTGCGCCCGCTACCGGTGACAATGTATACCTGTCGGGTGTTCAGTTGGTTGCCCTCGCTGCCCTCGTTGTTGAGCGCATGCATATCGAGGATTGCTCGCCCACTAATCGCCATGGAATAGATCGTCCGTGCAGTCATAAGTTATCCATCCTTTCGTCGCTATTATCATTACCGATATCCTCCTCAGAACTCCCGCTTGCCGCCTTCTCCTGACGGCTTTTCGTTGCCGCATAGCCATAGGCGACAAGCATGTTGCAGACAAGGACAACATCATTATTGCAGGCTTTGATCAAAGTAAACACATCATCGAGATCGCTGACTGCAACAGGCGACCGGTAGCGCCCACGCCCAAACTCTTGATTATCCTTACGATCATCGCTCGTGTTCTCGTATACTTGATCGGTTTCGGCATTGTAGACCTGTAGAAACTCGGCGAGTGCGCCCATAAATTCACTCACGCTTGCTGTCTTGCGACGCAGGTTATTGCCCAAACCATAGCGCACCTCGTAAAGTGGCTTGTGTGTGCCTTTCTCTTTCGCTTTGAAACGAGCGAGTTGACGTTGTGGAATGACTGTGCTGTGGCGAATGGCATACGCAATATTGTGGAAACCGGGGTGCCGTCCCGAAGTGCTGACAAAGTCAAACGGGTCTACCTCTACCATATCGATCCTCCTTAGGTTGATTCTCTCAATAATTTGGTCAAGTGCAGGAACACTCATCTGACGAATACGGGGATTCTCCGGTATCGTATGGACAACATACTCGCCGTAGCTGCCGCAGAAGGCAAACAGCGCTTCGCTGCGCCTGGCGAGAAAGTCGCGGTATGTGTCAAGTAACATGTACTGTTCTTGAAATTTCTCATTCAGCGGTCGAATGATTGTTTGATGTTCTTCTATCACCGTCTGTACAGCCGCGGCAGCATCACTGGTTTTCACAGTGTCGTTCAGCCATGGCGGCAAACCAAGCGACGATAGGTTGATCATCGTGAATGAGTTCTGACTCAACAAAACGTATCCGGCCACCGCAAAGCCTTGTACAGTGTTGCGCGCCGTGAAGTCAACATCGGCATCGGGGTCGGTAATCTTTGCTTCACGACAATATGAAAGGTAGGCGGCAGCATAGCCCAAAGATGTTAACACGTCGGCCTTGATTGGCGAGATACTTGCGCCATCAAGCGTATGCTTAAAGTCCTTGAAAATGTTCTGATGTCGTCCAAGCTCAATATCGGCTGGCGCCAGTACGTATGTTTTACGCATGCCTTCATCGGTAAATGCGCGTGGCACAGCAGCGACAAATAAGCCAACCGCTTTAAGATATTCCAGCAGCCAGTAGATATTTTCATTGTTTATCGCAAGTTGATTGGCCTTTGGCTGATTTTGCCCTTTGCCCATGCTCGGATTAAAAACTTGCGAAGCTGTGAGACGTGGCTTGACACCCTTGATCTTGACCTCTTTCGCCCATGCTTTAGCCACCGCACTCCAATCCGCATCGGGCGTAGTAAACATGCTCAGAATAGCGCGCACGTTCGCCGCTTGGTGACCGGCTTCAAGCGTTTGCACCCACTGCCTCACCGCCTGGTTATGAATACCTTCGACCTGCATTCGGTAATCGCCGATCAACAGCGCCACATCGCGGTCCAAATATTCATCTTCGTTACTGGCGCGCAATTCAGCGATCTCTTCGCGAATCCTGCGACCTGTTTGGCGTTGTGCTGCGATGAGCGCGTTGACCTTATGAATGCTGTCCCATACCTTGTTATAATCAATCGGTTTGGCGCTTTCCGGCAGTGGCTGCTTCTTAGGTTTCGGCTTCTTTGGTGTATTTTCTGCGGTCTCTTTCGGCTTTGGAACACGCAGCACCGGGCGGGCCAAATCGTGGGGCATTTGACTTTGCTCCGCCCACTCTTCGCGAATGGACTCTGGTAGCTGGATCGTGTAGTAGGCACCAGAGTCCACGATAGACACTCGATAAAACTGATTTGCTCGTTGCCTTGGTGCATATGTAATAATAGCGTGCAGTACTGTCGCCACACCGTAGGCCAGCAATGGATCGGCCAAGGTACCACTACGCTTAGGAACGAAATACTCTTTCTGATACACGTTAGTCATCTCCTTCGAGTGAATGGCCATCGCATAGACGTAGCGCCCGAACAATCAGCGCATATACTAGCCACTGTCGCATGTCTGATTCCTCAATGAGAAAGTCGAGCATTGCTCCGTGCTTGACAAATCCTGTAGCCTTCGGTCGCCATCTAGCGGCCAATCCAGGCTCAATACCGATAAGTTTCAACGCATCTGCTATGGCAGTCTGCCCATGCGCATCAAGTTGATACCCAGTAATATTTTCTGCAAACGGTGCATGATGGCGTGCAATTGCCGTAAACACGGCACGACTCAGCCATTCATCGCCCTCTAAGGCTCGCACGATAATCGGCCAGCTTGCCCAGGCACTTTCTGATGCATGTGGCGGGCGCTTCATATCTTTTAGCTTCTCCTCGGCTTCTTTGTGATGGCGCTGCTCCTGTGGTTTATTATGCGTATGTACAATCATCATCTCGCGCGGCTGGGCTTCTCCAATCTCGAGCTGGTAGGCGTGCGCCCAATCTTGCCACTCAATTTGGAGTTTACCAACGTCATGAAGGGCAATTGCTAGATGCACGGCGCGTTCAAACAGTGCTGCATGCTGCACATAGCCAGCCGCTTCCAGCCGAACTGCCGCAAGTTGTGTCTGTTCGTTCAGACGTAACTTTGGTTTACCAGGTCGATCGTCCTGTTGGTCATAATATACGTCCAGCATTTTCTTGATATGGCTGGCATAATTTTCCAATTCGTAACGGTTTGCATATGGCGATTGGTTCGACAGTTCTGGCTCTTGCTGTAACGCAGCGATATCTACGAGGCCGGGGATTGGTACTGTCAGTAGACGCAAGCCGTGTTCCTTGTCGTAAGCAACGAGATTGGGATGGACAACAAAAACGGGCGAGAGATCAATATGCGTAGCTGTTCTTGCAAAATTATCCCAATTCCAAATTGGCTTCTTGCGAGAGTTTTGATCCTTGACACTTACATCGATTGGATAACGCAGCACCCATTCAGGCTGATCTTGTAACTCACTTAACCACTTACGTAAGGTGCCGTGAAAAATCGAGAAGCCACGCCAGGCGAAGGGATTTTGAATTTCACGAGGGTTAGTATGTACAATTAGCGTACGTGAATCAACTTTGCGAATAAGTTGAGGGCGTCCATTCGTTTCGCCACGAAACATTGCGGCATACATATCGCGCCGTCGTGTATATCCCTGTGTACTAAACAGCTTGAACAGACGCAAATCTGATGGATTATGTACCTGTGTGACAATC
>JAKSDJ010000341.1 GCA_022360155.1 Chloroflexales bacterium
GCGAAGCATCTCGACTTGCTGCTGCTGAGACCCTTCGCTGCGCTCAGGGTGACAGGATGCGGAATGTTCTAGTCGATTTGGTATTAATGAATGCTAGCGACAATGCCCAACAACTTTTGTTGCCGGTCGTTATGGTGAAGATAAAAAACAGTCTGTAAGAATAAACATAGAAGGAGTACCCCGATGCAACACTCGCTAGGAGATACACGCACGATGACAACCCAGCAGGAAAAGCACAAACCGCATGCGCTGCCGGAGCTATCGCGGACAGCATGGCACACGCTGTCGGGAGCGGAGACGCTGGAACAGCTCGCGGTGAGCCGCGAAGGGCTTTCAGGAGAGGCGGCCAGCATCATTCAGCAGCAGGTCGGTAAAAACACCTTTCCCACCCAGGAGCCGCCCTCGCTCTGGAGCATCATCCTGCACCAGTTTCTCAGCCCGTTGATCTACATTCTGATCGCGGCGGCGGTTGTGTCGTTGGCGATTGGCGAAGTGACCGACGCGGTGTTCATTTTCATCGTGTTGCTGATCAACGCCGGGCTGGGAACCTACCAGGAGTTTCGCGCCGAACAGAACGCTGCCGCCTTGCAGCGCATGCTGAAAATCTACGCCACTGTGCGCCGCGACGGGCGCGAGCAGACCCTCGACGCGGAAGAACTGGCGCCGGGCGATATCGTGCTGCTCGAGTCGGGCAACCGCGTTCCGGCGGATCTGCGCTTGCTGGACACACACAACCTGACCGTCGATGAGTCGTTCCTAACGGGCGAGTCGGCGGCGGCCAACAAGCAAGCCAACCTAACCCTCGCCGCCGAAACTGAGGTGAATGACCGCAACAACATGGCCTATGCGGGTGCAACAGCACTCTCTGGGCGAGGCGTCGGCGTGGTGGTCGCCACCGCACTGCACACCGAGATCGGCAAGATTGCCGCCGCCACCACTCAGGGCGAAGCCACCAAAGCGCCGCTGGTGGTCCGGATGGATCAGTTCGTGCGCTATATCAGCTTTGCCGTGTTGGGCGCGGTGGCGCTGCTGGTCGCTATCGCCGTGTGGCAGGGCGTACCGTTCACCGAAGTGTTTTTCCTCTCGGTGGCGCTCGCCGTGTCGGCCATCCCTGAGGGGCTGCCGGTAGCGATGACCGTGGCGCTGTCCATCGCCGCCTACCGCATGGCGCAGCGCCGCGTGATCGCCCGCAAAATGACGGCGGTCGAGGGGTTGGGCAGTTGTACGCTGATTGCCAGCGACAA
>JAKSDJ010000883.1 GCA_022360155.1 Chloroflexales bacterium
ATGTCGCTGATGGCGTTGAAGGCCTGCAGGTGATCGATGTTTCCACACCAACCAGCCCGATCGCGGTTGGATCTCGTGAGACGTTGAGCGATGCTGAGATTGTGACCATTGCCGGCGATTATGCCTATGTCGCTGATAGCGGCAAAAAAGGCCTGGCAGTGGTGGATATCTCTGCGCGCGCTAACCCGCGAGAGGTTGGCTTTGCTACTTTTGCTACTATGGAGGGAGATTTTTACGATGTAGCAATCGCCGGAGAACACGCCTACATCGCCAATGGCGACCGAGGGCTGCGGGTTGTCGATGTTTCTAATCCCGCCAGCCCAACGGAAATCGGGTTCCACGATACGCCAGGGAACGTTCGGGCTATGACCATCTCTGGAAGCTACGCTTATATTGCCGATGGAGATGGCGGGCTGCGGATAGTGAACATCTCCAATCCCGCCAGTCTAACCGAGGCGGGCGCCTATGACACATTGAGCACGATCACCGGTGTAGTCGTTCACGGCGTTTATGCCTATGTAGGGACGACTAGTGGGATGGACATAGTGGATGTTTCTAATCCCGCCAGTCCAAAGATCGTTGATTCCACTGGGGGAAGTTGGGGTATCAGAGACATAGCCATTGCCGAGAATTACGTCTACATTGCCGAGGGCGGCTATTTTGACGGCGGCCTGCTGGTAGTGGATATCTCTTCATCTTTTTACTCCAATCAGGTAGGTTTCTACCAAATCCCAGGGATGGCCCGAAGTGTAGCTGTTGCCGGCAACTATGCCTACGTAACAGACAGGCGCGCTTTGCAACGGAGTCAAGAGTCGAATTACTTGAATATGGTGGATGTTTCCACTGCCGCTGAGCCTAGTGGGGCATTGTCTCTCCGCCTGTCGGGCGACGGGAATGACGTGGCCGTTGTCGGAGACTATGTATTCGTGGCCGATGGCTATGGAGGGTTGCTGATCCTAAAGCCGTTGCGCGACAAAGCTACAGGCTCCATTCCGCCTGCCGGCGGCAGCCTGGCGTCAAGCAGCGGCGGCGCCAGCTTCGTTTTTCCGAGCGGCGCCTTTACCGAAACGGTCTCCTTGACCTATCAGCACCTGGCAAGCGACCAAGATACAGCGCCATTGCTAGGCATCGACCACATCTTCGACGTAACTGCCGTCTCTGCGGACACTGGCCAGCCAGCGCAACTGGCGCCCAGCCAGACCTACGCCGTGACCGTGCAGTACGCCGACACAGAGCTCGGTCTAGCTATCGAGGACACCCTTGGGCTGTACTGGTGGGATGGGAGCGCGTGGTCGCAGCAAGGTATCAGCAGCAACGTGAACACCAGCGATAATCTGGTCACGGCCCAGGTGGATCGCCTCGCACGCTTTGCCGTACTGGGCGAGGAGATAGAACGGAGACATCTACCGATCATCATGGCTGGCCCCGAGGCAAACCTCCTTACAACCCTCTTCCATGATGGCGAAGTGCTCGGTGCGACCTGGAACAAGGACGAAACCCGTATTCTCACCTGGAGCAGCGAAGCCATTTCAATTCCAGGCGCCGCGAAGCTATGGGACGCCGCCGGCAACCTCCTCGCCACCCTCGGCCACGACCGATGGGTACGGGGCGCGGCATGGAATAAAGATGAAACGCTTATCCTGACTTGGGGCGGCGACAGCAACGCCAAGCTCTGGGACGCCGCCGGCAACCTCCGCGCTACGCTCCCCCACGACGAAACGGTAGAGCGTGCAATCTGGCATCCGGCTGGAAGCCACATCCTCACTCAGAGCCGCGACGGCGCCGCCAAACTTTGGGACGCAAATGGGAATGTCCTTGCCACTAGCAACCACGACAGATGGGTGCGGGGTGTAGCCTGGAATGACACGGGCGACCGCTTCCTTTCCTGGGGTGGCGGTTACCGGTCAAACACCGGCAACGCCAAGCTCTGGGACACCGCCGGCAACCTCCGCGCCACCCTCAGTCATGAGGACAGCGTGATAGGCGCAACCTGGAATCAGGACGAAACTCACATTCTCTCCTGGAGCAGTGACGGCAGCGCCAGGATCTGGGACGCCGCCGGCAACCTCCGCGCCACCCTCAACCACGAGGGTCCGGTGCGGGGTGCGACCTGGAATCAGGACGAGACCCGCATTCTTACCTGGGGCGACAGTGCGAAACCATTGGACAATAGCAGCATAAATGTGTGGGACACCGCCGGCAGCCTCCTCGCCACCCTCAGCCACAAGGGTCCGCTGCAGGGTGCGACCTGGAATCAGGACGAGACCCGCATCCTTGCCTGGAACAGGAGCAACGCCAAGCTCTGGGACACAACCGGCAACCTTCTTGCCACCCTTGAGCACACCCATTCGTTGCTTGGCACAGCATGGAACACCGCAGGAACTCGCATTCTAACCCGAAGCGGGTATGTTGAATATCCTAGCAAAGGCACTGCCAAGCTCTGGGATGCTGATGGGCGTCACATTGCCACCCTTGAGCACGGCGCTGCAGAGTATGGTGCGGTATACGGCGCAACCTGGAATCAGGACGAAACCCACATTCTCTCCTGGAGCCAAGATGGCACTGCCAAACTCTGGGATCATGAGGGCAATCCGCTTACCATCTTCAAACACAAAGGGTTGCAGGAAGCGACCTGGAACATCGCGGGAACCCGCATCCTCACCTGGGGCCATGACGGCAAGACCAAGCTTTGGGATGTCGAAGAGTATACCTCCCCTGCTCCCAGCCACAACACCATGGTATATGGCATGACCTGGAATCAGGACGAAACCCGTTCTTCACTGGAGTGGTGATAGCGGCGCCAAAGGCAGAGAAGCGATTTGCTCACTACGCTAACGGGTGCATCAAACGCCTGATCAGGACTACATGCTGATCGAACACTCGCTACTAAGGTTCGGGCTGCCTTATCTCGCGTCCAGTATGCGTCAATCATCAGGCAGCGCATCAGCCTCGACCCTACTGGGCGAGGCCACAGCAATCAGGCGCGGGCTGGCGCTGTTATATTCGTCGAGGTCATACGAACCGTAGAGGGAGCGCAGCGTAAAGCCAGCCCGCGCAAGCAGATGTTCCAACTCATAGCGGTAGAGCCAGCGCAACGTAAACTGCATAACCCGGCGAGTTATTCGACCGTCCGCATCAGAGATATCGTAGATATAGGTGACATAGCTGGTCTGGGTCGCCAGATCGCTCTCACTGGCCACGAATTTTTGCACCTGGCGCCCTTCCATTTTGTAATGGTGATCCAGCGACAGACGGTTGTCTTCGGCAACCAAGCGCGCCGGATCGGGGTTGAACAGATCGAGGATCAAGACGCCCTTGCGCATCAAGGAGCGGCGCAGGAGACTCAAAACGGCCAGTTGCTCGCGCGACTGCTCTAGGTGCATAAAGGAGTTGATCGCAACAAAGGCCAGCGCAAAATGGCGCTCTGGCAACTCAACACTACGCACATCGGCATGGATCAGGTCGGCCCGGTGGGCGAGATTGGCATCGTCGAGCTTGGCCTGCGCGAAGTCGAGCATCCGTGCCGAGCTATCCACTCCAGCAACCTGGTAGCCCTCTTCAGCCAGCGGCAAGAGCAAACGACCGCTCCCGCACATTAACTCGATAATCGGACCGCCCGTACGCCGCGCCATCTCACGATAGAATTGAATATCCTCGTTATGATCGCCAAAATCGGCTTCGTAGCAGTCGGCGAACGTATCATAAATGTGCATAAGCGAATTGCACTCTATACTATAAGCTGTGGATTACGTCGACTCTGTTCCACGTTATCGGGGCTTCTCTTTTACGGCTGATGCGCGAATCGACAGCTTGCTCTCCCTTCTACCCAATGATCACCTCAAGGTAACGGCCCACTAAGCAGAAAGACCACGAACACAAACCCGCCCAAGACCAGAACGCCTAGAATCCCAAAGCTGAGGATCTTGGGATCGACGATTGGCTCGAATTGCGGCGCGCGCGGCAACTTCTGAGAGCTTATATCGCTGCCGGCCCGTGAACGCTCCATACCACCCGGCGGCATCGAAGGCGTCGACGGCCACACCGGACCGCCACGGGGAGATGCACTCGACGAGCTTGGTCGCTGTAGGCTGGAAGGAAGCGAC
>JAKSDJ010000063.1 GCA_022360155.1 Chloroflexales bacterium
AGCGCAGCACGTTCACGAGGTAGCGATCAGGTTGGCTTGTGCGGCGCTTTCGCCCATCAGGTCTTCCTGGGTTGGGTGCAGGTCGTAATAGTGCTCGAATCCGTCGTCATCGTCGCAGGATAGTTCGGGCGGATCGGACACCAGGGTATTGTCGTCGGCCATCGCGCCGTCCTCCTCTCGTTGGGGTATGGGTCGCACGTGCAGCACGCTGCACGATCATTATAGCATGGCCCCTATTGTGCTGCATATCCCAGCGCAATAGGCATGGCTCATGCAAAGTCTTATGTCAATATCCTGATTCAGGCTTGCG
This sequence comes from Chloroflexales bacterium, assembly GCA_022360155.1. Classification (GTDB taxonomy): domain Bacteria; phylum Chloroflexota; class Chloroflexia; order Chloroflexales; family Chloroflexaceae; genus JAKSDJ01. Next base: position 311 of record JAKSDJ010000063.1, read on the forward strand.
TCTGCGATGCTCGATTTTTACGAGCATCTATTCCACGATCCCGGATCGCATCGCAATAGACAAATCCTTGTTAACATAATACTTTGCATGAGCCATGGTGCAATGGGGGGCCTTCAACATCACGCCGTCATTTGTTGGCGGATAGCCTCGACTGACCTGGCGCAGTTGGCGGCGACGCTGAATTACGTTTCAGCTCCTGACGTATCAGCACGGTATACACGATAATCAAGATGCCCGTAAAGGTAAACCACTGGATGGCATACCCCAGGTGCGGTCCTTCGTCTAGTGCAGCTAGCGGCTCAGGTCGTGGCAGGATATCCAGTGGCGCAGCAGGATCGGCGGCCTGTTCGACGAAGATCGGCAGTAATGGATCGGGCATTTGCTGCTGCATCTTTGCTATGTCTACGCGCATCCAGGCATCGATCCTGGTCTCATTGGGGAGAGGCAGATCCATCGGTGCGAGCAGCGCGTCAGGGCGAGTTTGGGCGCGAAAGGCGATACCCTCGACTGTCACTTCGCCGTCTATCGCATATGCCGCCAGGTCTTCCGGTTGACGCTGGTCTTCCGGGATCCAGCCGCGATCCACGATAATCGCCTGATCGCTGCCCACAATCCGAAGCGGCGTCAAAAGATGCAATCCCGGAACGCCCTCGAGAGTCTGGTTGCGCAACACAACGCTTGCAGCGTTGTCATATGTTCCGGTCACCTGGACGTTGCGGAAGTGCAAGTTGTCGGGGTCGACTGGCGCGCCGGTCAGAGTGACGGGCGGCTGCGCTAGGGCGGCGATGGTCGCGTCGTTGTGGGCTCGTCGTTCCTCAAGCCGGCTCAACTGCCAGAACCCAAGCCGGATGAACATGAGCAAAATCACCAGTGCAAAGAGATGTTTGAACAGCCAGTTGCGGCTAAGTAAATGATGCATACATATATCTCATGAGAATAGGCCGGCAATGGCCCGCCGACTATGCAGGGTCCACGCCAATGATCACGGATTCGCTGTCTCTACTAGCTTACCACGATCTTTACGTTGGCAGGTCGATAGGTTCGCACGTTAGCACGTTCGATCGGCGGTGATCGGCGTCTGTCTGCGGCATCAACATTCCATTGCAGGTTGGTCAGCTCAGCGTATCGGTCTATCGGCTACCCTGAAAAGAGCCTATGGTTCGCGCCGTTGTTCCGGTTATTTTCATGCGCTCTGGTGTGCCGCAGGCTCATGATCAGCTATCAGTTACATGCCGATTAACATTCAAACATGTCAACCTGTCAACGTTCCAACGTATCATCGGCTCTGTTCGAGTTTGTTGGCGCGCAGGTCACGCAGCACAGCCCGCGCCGCGTGATAGCCGCACATGCCATGCACGCCGGGACCAGGCGGCGTTGACGACGAGCAGAGGTAGATTCCCGCCGCAGGGGTGGCATACGGGTTGAGGCTGACGACCGGTCGCGTCACGAGTTGTCGCCAGTTGGGCAGGCCGCCGCTGATGTCGCCGCCGATCAGGTTGGCATTGTATGCCTCCATCGCAGCTGAGTCCATTGTGCTGCGGGCAATGATTCGCTCCCGGAAGCCCGGCGCAAAGCGCTCGATCTGCGCATCGATGCGCGCGGTCATATCCTCGCGTGATCCGCGCGGCACATGACAATAGGCCCAAACGATGTGTTTTCCGCGAGGCGCCCGGCTGTCGTCGAATAGCGTCGGCTGGGCCAGTAGAACGTAGGGCCGCTCGACGAATTGGCCGCGATGCGGCGCCCGCTCCGACACCGCGATCTCGTCGAGCGTTCCGCCGATATGCACAGTGCCCGCCCGCGCGCAGGCTGGCGCCGCCCAGGGAATCGAGCCATCGAGCGCATAGTCGACCTTGAAAATCCCCGGCCCCTGCCGGAAGCGCTGCAACTTACGGCGATAGCTGTCCGGCAGGCGATCACCGGCGATATCCAGCAACTGGCGCGGCGTTGTGTCGAAGAGCGCCGCGCTCGCCACAGGAAGATCATCCCAGTGTTCGATCCGCTGGTCGGTGATGATCGTCCCTCCCAGATCGATCAGGTAGCGCGCCAATGCATCAGCAATCGCCTGGGCGCCGCCCCGCGGCGACGGCCATCCGACAACGTGGCCGAGCACGCCAAGCACCAACCCCGATGCAGCGCTGAACGGCGCTTCCATCGTCAGGAATGAGTGCGCCCCCAGCCCGGCCAAAAGACCACGCGCCGGCTCTTCGCGAAAGAGTGTCTGCGCTAGCAGGCGTATCGACAGAAGTGCATAGATGCCAAAGCGTGCAACTGCGAAGGGGTGACGCGGAAACGACAGCGGATTGATCACGGTTGGCGCGATTCGCGGCCAGCCGCGCACCAGCGGCGCCATCAGTCGCCAGTAGGCTGCTGCATCACGGCCAAGTGTTGCGCCGGTAGCGCGGATCGAGCGTTCTAGAAGCGCAGCGTCGCCGTTGTCGAAGGGGTGAGCGACCGGCGTAGGCGGTTGCACCCAGCGCAAACCATAGCGTTCCAGCGGCAGCGCCTGGAAGAAAGACGAACCGACACCGAAGGGATGAACCGCCGACCCGAGATCGTGGATAAACCCCGGCAGCGTCAACTCCGCCGAACTCGCCGCACCGCCGACCTTATCACGGGCCTCGATCACCAGCACCCGCTGTCCGGCCTGAGCAAGCGTGATTGCCGCCGCCAGGCCGTTTGGCCCAGCCCCGACGACAACGGCATGATACTCTTTCTGTCGCATAGTGACTGTCATACTGTTCTTTCTGTCTGTTATGAAGTGCGGCGTATGCGTGCGTCGGTTCGTCGACGTAGTTCTGCTTCGCCAGGATGCGGTCAAAGCTCAAACTATGGGCAATCAGGTCGATACTGGCTTGCGTTCGTCGTTGCGAATTGAAATGTGTTGGTTGCCATAGATAAACAACAGGTATGTAAGAATCGCCGCCAGCGTATAACAGGCTGCCGTTGCCAAAAACAGCGGCATGAAGCCATAAATCGCCTGGATCTTGGTACTGATCAATGGGGCGAAGAGATAGCCAATGCCAAACGCCCCATTGATCAAGCCGATCACCGCGGGGCGCAATTCTTCGGCGCTGTGCTCCATCGCGTAGGCGTCGTAGAGCGGTGAAGCCATATTCATCAGCGCACCGCGCGTAATAGCGACCCCTATCGCTACGCCCAGAAACGGTGCAAAGCCGAGGGCCAGCAAGCAAGGAACGGCCAACCCCTGGGTGAGCACAACGCTGCCCATCTTGCCGAAGCGTCGCGAGAACCAGGGTGCGGCCAGCGTCGCCACTCCTGTGCTGATGCCAATAGCCGCAAAGATCGCGCCCAACGCCTCGTTGGATACCTCGTAACGCTGGCGAAAATAGAGGTTCAAGTAGGGTATCAACAGCGCCGCCCCAAACGAGATCACCAGGGGCGGTAGCGCAAAGCGCAGCACCAGCCACGGATTCTGCAACACACTCCGCCATGGCTCGGGGATGAACGAGCAGCGACCAATGAATTGTGACCAGTAAGCAACAAAAGCCGACACATGACGAAGGATTGGGTTGCCGGGTTGCCGCTCACCCTGGGGCCTTCTTTTCTGTTCCGACCAGTCGCGGCGTGTGGCTTTGAGTGCGGCGAAGATATGGCGCAGCGCTGAGCGTAGCGTGATAGATGGGTTCCGTTGCGGCGTTGCAACGCCGCCTTTATCCTTGTTGGGCGACGCTGGCGGCTGATCGTCCGCTGTCTTGATGAAGAGCAATGCCAACGCCGCCCCAAACACGCATAAGCTCGCAATCGCAAACGTGAACCGATAGGCGGCTCCGCTCTCTGGTAAGACGCCGAACAGAGCCACTGCAATTCCGGGCAGAAATCCGCCGACCAGACTACCGATGCCCGCAACGCCAATATTGATCCCCGCGTTGAGACTGAAGAGAAAATCGCGTTCTGCTGCGCTACTGTGCTTCATCATAAACGGTGCAGCGCTGATCTGAAACACCACCGCAGCGGGTCCGCTAAGGGTGACGCCAATCAACAACGGCAGCGCCAGCGGCCAAAGCGCCACGGTCAAGATCGCGGTCGCGTTGAGCAGCGCACTCAGCAGCAATGCCCGATACACGCCAATATAGCGGGTCACCAGCCACCAGAGCGGCAGCGCGGCCAGTCCGCCAACCAGCACGGCGACAGTGTTGAGCAAGCCAAGGAAGTTGATTTCGTACCCAAATGCCTTGATGGCTAAGTTAAAAAAGAGACTCTGGATCGCCAGTCCGAAGGTCAGTAGCGCTGCGTGCAACAGATAGAGTTGCGCCGACCGCTGCAAACGCCAGAGTGAGGAACGTTGCACCTTGCTTGGCGACGCCTGATTTTGATTGCGCTGGTCATTGCTCATTATTCACTCTAAATTTACGTGAAAACGTTGGAACGTTCACAGGTTAGCACGTTCGTCCTTGCATGCGCCGGGCGCAAACACGTGAAAGAATAGTAGCACGCGGCACGCCATGCTGTGTGTTGGAACCGCCGATGCATACCGATACACGCCGATGTCTGGCCTTCTACTCCATGATCCATGCCACAATGCCACACTCGGATACATAATCATGCCCATCTCGTACGAGCCGAAGGCTGATGGCTCTTTTCGCGTTAGCAGATTGAAACGTTCCAACTTTCCAACCCGCTAACGTTCCAACTTTCCAACATCGATTAGTGCATTCCGCGCAATGAGATCCCGATACCAGTAGGCGCTGCGTTTCCAGGTTCGTTCGAGCGTGGCATAGTCGGTGTAGAGCAAGCCAAAACGCTTACTGAAGCCATGCGACCATTCAAAGTTGTCCATCAGCGACCAGGCGAAATAGCCGCGTAGATCGATCCCGTCCTGGATAGCGCGATGGGCTTGGGTAATACATTCATGCAGATAGGCGACACGCTCAGCGTCATCAATGCGCCCGCCGGCAGCGACAATGTCTTCATAGGCTGCGCCGTTCTCGTTAATGTAGAGCGGCAGCTTGGTGTACTGGCGCACCTTTTGCAGCGCTTCGTAGATGCACTCAGGATACACTTCCCAGTCCATCGCGGTCTTCGGCCCGGGTTGCGCTACTTGGCGTGCGCCCGTCAGCAGATCGCGCCAGTTTGCGGCGTTGACCAAGCGGGTATAGGTGTTGACACCGACAAAATCTATCGGTTGGGCAATGATCTCCATATCGCCGGGAGCGACTCGGGGGCGGATCTGGCGGCGGGCGAGGTGGCGCAGCATATCCTCGGGGTAGCTCTTGCGGAAGAGCGGTTCGAGAAAGAGGCGATTCATTGCACCGTCAACCCGCCGATTCGCGGCAATGTCGCGTGGATGATCTGAGGCAGGATGATGGGACCAGACCATCAGTACAATGCCAATGCTGGGGGCTGCTGCATCGGGCGTGGCCGCGTGGAGGCCGGCTGCCCGAAATGCCTGCACAGCCAACCCATGCGAGAGCAACAAGTTATGTCCAACCGTGAGCAACTGCCAAGGCTGGCGCAGACCCGGCGCGTTGATCCCATTGCCATGGCCGTAGAATGTAGTAATAAACGGCTCGTTGTGCGTCACCCAGAAAGGAACATCCGCCCCTAAGCGTGCAAACATGTAGGCTGCATATTCGGCAAAACGCAGCGCCGTGTCGCGGTTGACCCACCCGCCGCGGTCTTGCAGCGCTTGGGGCAAATCCCAATGATAGAGCGTGGCCATTGGCTTGATCCCATGCTCGTGGAGCGCCGCGATCAAGCGTCGGTAGAAGTCCAGCCCGCGCTGGTTCGGTTGCTTGCCGCCGGTCGGGAAAATACGTGGCCAGGAGATGCTGAAGCGGTAAGATTTGAGGCCCATCTCGGCCATTGCCTGCACATCTTCGGTATAGCGATGATAGTGGTCGCAGGCCACATCGCCAGTGTCACCATTCGCAATTCGTCCGGGGGTGTGGCAAAAGCGGTCCCAGATGCTTTCGCCTTTGCCATCCTCGTCCCAGGCCCCCTCGATCTGATAAGCGGCGGTCGCAACACCCCACAGGAATCCTGACGGGAAGTCGAGTTGTTTGCTCATAGGCCCCTTTCACGGATACGCAACTGCTGCGTATTGTACTGGCCTGTGGCGTCTTGAGCAAACGCGCTGTTCTTTTGCCTGGTCATGTAGGGCTAGCGAGTAATCGGGCAATACCCAGTCGCTTGACATTGGCGCTATACTAGACTGTATAGAGAGGATTTTTCGCTTCCTAAAAGCCTATTCGCCGAAGACTAGGCACGTTGCTGTGTTCGCAGGTTGGCACGTTAGCATGTTGGAACATGCTACCCGTGTTGATCGGCGTCCAGCGACGGCCTCAGCATTCCATTGCAAGTTTGAACGTTGTCATGTTGAGACGTTGAACTGGAAGTTGGCGACTTATGGCTATTGCACATATAAGGAGTATTCGTGACCCCAGCGATTACCAAATGGGCGATGCGCGAGGGATCGCTCATGCCCCAGGGCGCTAGTTGGATCGCCGCCGAACTCGCCTACAACTTTTCGCTCTATTCACGCAACGCCACCGGTGTGACTCTCCTGCTCTACGATGAGAAGAACCATATCGACCCGGCCTACGTTTATTGCTTGCACTACCTCACCAACAAATCGGGGCGGATCTGGCACTGTCGCATCCCCGCCGCTGAAATCCCACAAGCGCGTTACTATGCCTATCGCGTCGAGGGGCCATATGAACCAACGATGGGGCAACGTTTCGATCCCGAGAAAATCCTGCTCGATCCGTATGCACCCGCCGTCTTCTTCCCCAAAGATTTCAGCCGCAAAGTCGCCGAAGCGCCTGGTCCCAACGATGGTCGAGCTCCTCTCGGGGTATTGCCGCGTTCTCGCCCGCGTTTCGACTGGAACGATAATCCTCGGTCCCACCATACCCACGATGCTATTATCTACGAGATGCATGTCAAAGGCTTTACCGCCCGGCCAAACTCCGGGGTCACCGAGCACAAACGGGGAACCTTCGCCGGCGTGATCGAGAAAATCCCTTACTTGAAGGAACTGGGGATTACCATCATTGAGTTGATGCCGATCTATCAATATGACCCATGCGAGGGCAACTACTGGGGCTACATGCCGCTTCACTTCTTCTCGCCACACCAGAGTTACACCAGCGCCGGCGCCGATGGGTTCGATGAGTTTCGGGCGATGGTTAAGGCGCTGCACGCCGCTGGGATCGAAGTTATCCTCGATGTTGTGTATAATCACACCACAGAGACGGACCACACCGGACCAACCTATAGCTATCGCGGCATCGACAACAGCACCTATTACTTGCTGGAAAAGTACAATCGCGGCAGCTATCGCAACGACGCGGGATGCGGCAACGTGCTGCGCTGCGCTCACCCAGCGGTGCGCACGCTGATCATCGAGAGCATGCGCTTCTGGGTCGAACAGATGCATATTGACGGGTTTCGTTTTGATTTGGCGTCGATCTTTACCCGTGACAACGACGGCTCGGTTAATCTGACCGAGCCTGGCCTCATTGCCGAGATCAGTACCGATGCCGCCTTTCATAATATCCGGCTGATCGCCGAAGCTTGGGACATCTCCAGCTATCAGTTGGGGCGTAGTTTTCCCGGTTTCACCTGGCTCCAGTGGAACGGAAAGTTTCGCGACGACGTTCGCGCCTTTGTCAAGAGCGATCGGGGCAAAGTTCCTGACCTGATCAAGCGCCTCTACGGCAGCGACGACCTGTTCCCGGACGACTTATTCAACGCCTACCGTCCCTATCAGAGCGTCAACTACATTACCTCGCACGATGGCTTCTGTCTCTATGATCTGGTCGCTTATAACGATAGGCACAACGCCAGCAATGGGCACCACAACACCGACGGCCCCAATGACAACTTTAGCTGGAACTGCGGCTGGGAGGGCGATGCCGGCGTGCCCGCTTCGATCATGGAGTTGCGCAAACGCCAGATCAAAAACTTCTGCTGTCTGTTGCTGCTCTCCAATGGCACGCCAATGTTCTGCGCCGGCGATGAGTTCATGAATACCCAGGGCGGTAACAACAACCCCTATAACCAGGACAACGAGACGACCTGGCTGAATTGGGATCTGCTCCAGAAAAACCAGGACATCTTCCGCTTCTTCAAGTTGATGATCGCCTTCCGCAAGGCGCATCCGTCGCTGGGGCGCAGTCGCTACTGGCGCGACGATGTCTCTTGGTATGGCGTTGGCTCGCACCCCGACACCAGCCACGATTCGCATTCGTTGGCCTTCTGTTTGTATGGCGCCTCGCAGCAAGACGACGATATCTATGTGATGATCAACGCCTTTTGGGAAGATCTGACCTTTGTCATTCAGGATGGACCGGCGGACAAATGGCTGCGGGTGGTCGATACTAGCTTGCCCAGTCCGCGCGACATTGTCGAGCCGGGGCATGAGGTCAGCGTCTACGGCAAGCACTATACGGTCAAGGCGCGCTCGGTCGTCGTCTTGCGCTCGGTGTGAAGGTGTTCTGTGGAGGTGCGGTGCAATAAAACGAAATCAGTTCAGCACATCAATCCAAACTATAAAATCCCTGTAGCGCTGTATCTCAGCCTGCTTCAATGTCGTTTTTTGACCGGTATCACCAGCTTGAGACCCGACCACGTCGTATCGACCGCACACACTTTGACATCCACCAGGCCGTGGGCCAGGGCCAGCGCTCGGATGCTATCTTCAGTAACGTCGGCGGGAACTTTGGAGGCGCGCTTCGGCGACGAGACCCAGATCATCTCATTCGGCAGAATATGCTTTTCAGATACTCGATCTGGGCTTCGATCGTCGCCTGCGCGGTGACAAACATATGCACACAGTTGAGGTTTCCGGCTTGAAGCGGCTGGAGGGCCAGGCCGTCTGGCAACAGGCCGAGGAGATCCCAGTAGTGCGGCGGCTGATCGATGACAGCCAGGTTCCATCCTGGCTTCAGGCCCAGCTTCTGCGCCAATGGGGCGCTGCGTCAAACGTTCTCCCTAGCGCGTAACCAATGGCATGTGGATGAGCATGCATCGGTGCAAGACCGTAGAAGCCCACCCCGTTCACGGGTGGGAGTCATCACCCGAATAACCGGCCATGCGCTTTTGCTCCATCACAGCATATCACGTCACCTGAATGATACCATAGCGAGAGTTCTCGGCTATTCTGGGGGTTGGACTCCGGTTGCAAGATGCGCAGTTTTGTGCGGGTGTCGGGACGCCACAGGCCGAGACTGAAACGGACGCACTTGGCGTGTCGGGTCGCACCTCCCCGATACGTGGTATATCACAGGTCGGAGGGGCGCTGCACCTCCGCGGCTCCCTGTTTAGAGGCAGACAGCACCTATGTTCGAAACGAGATGTGCCGCTTCCTGATGAGGCCTGTTCCCCCGCTCCCTCACCCTCCGCGTGCGGGGGGATCAAGGGGGGCGGGAGCGGGGGTTAGGGAGAGAGGGAATACCGCGCATCCCAACGCCTCAAACACCGCATTCGCCCAAACGTTCTGTCCACCCCTGAAGGGGCTCCCTGCGGGGGAACCGTACCTGTTCCCCGTGACCCCTCCGCAGGCGACCTGGTCGGATTGCGTCTGGCCGGTATCCCATGCCTCGGTTGCGCGGGATACATGGCGGCACAAGCAAACGGGCGATTAGCAGCGCAGGGCCGCTTGTGCGGTCTCCGCGCGTCGTTACCGCTGTGCCTCCTCACCTGGCCGCCGCGCCTGAACCGCCGTGCCTCAGGCAACGTGCTTGTATCGTGGGCGGAGGCATGTGCCAGGGTCCGCTCGCAGCGCCACGAGCCCAACATGCGGCGGTTCACTGGGGCGCACAACCTCAAAGTCTATTCAAGCTCCGCCGTCGCGAGCAGCGCGACCGTCCCATCGGTGCCCTGCGCCTGGAGGTCGACCTGTCCGTTGGAGGGCGTTGCAACAAGGCGAAACGGCGCCAGGTCGAAAAGCGGCGTCTGTCCACGGAAGCTGAAGCCCGCAATGCGCTGCGTCGTATTGCGACGCACCAACTCCAGCAGCATAATTGCCGTCAGCGGGCCGTGAACCACCAGACCGGGATAACCCTCTTCATTAACTGCGTAGGGTCGGTCATAGTGGATGCGGTGCGCATTAAAGGTTAGCGCCGAGAAGCGAAACAAGAGCCGCGGATCGGGCGTAACCGTGCGCGACCACGCCCCCGCGGGCACGGGCGGCAGCTCGATCGGCTGCGGCGCGGGCGCCGGCGGTCCCGGCTCGCGATAGACAATATCCTGCTCCTCGTCGATACAAAGCTCGCCTTGCTGGTGAAAACTGTAGCCGACGGTGACGAACGCGAGTGATCCGCTGCGGCCTGTCTTCTGTACAACGTTGCGGATCACGCCCTCACGGCGGGCCGGCTGCCCGATAACAAGCGGTCGATGAAAGCGCAGGCGCGCGCCGGCGAACATGCGTCTAGGATACGGAATCGGCGGTATAAAATCGCCGCGTTGCGGATGGCCGTCGTCGCCCAGCCGCGATTGGGGCGCCTTGGGCAGGAAATAGAACCAGTGCCAAAGTGGGGGCAGCGCGCTACCCTTGCCAAATTGTGTCGTATCGTCCAACGTGGCCGCTGCCGCGAGCACCGGAGCGAGACTGATGTCATCCTCGACGGTTTCGGTCCGCCCGATCCACGCGGCATAATCTTCGGTAGTGTCTGTCATTGCAAAAGCCCTTCTAAAGATAGTGCGCTCGTGGGTTGATCCTTAGATCAAGCTCGAAGGTAGCGAGCTTTGTTCTTCTCATCTGTATCGATCTCCGTTGCACCACGCCATCTGTATGCAATGAAGGGACGCTCGATACAGTCGCACCCTGCGAACTGGTTGAAACATTCACGTGAACGAAGTATATTATAATACACCGTAGCTCATGATTCGCTCATCGTGCGAGCAGTTCGAGAGAATTGCACTATTTACGAGACCCAACAGACGTTGAAAGCGCTTGCAGCCTCCGTTGCAAGGAATGTTTGATATGTGATCCTGTTGGAAATCGGCGCACGATGAATGGCGAGCAATGGTGCATTGCTTTTGCCCGCCTCAGAGGGAATATAATTCCCCTGTTTTGCTAAAGATAAAGTGTTTGAACTATTGTAGAGCGAAAGTTTATAGAGCTTGCCATAGTGAATCCAGATATTGGCGACAACCTCTGATGTCAGCATCATCGGTCGCGCACACGCGCCTTGATGGATTTTGTCATACTTTGAGCAACGTTCCTGCACCATTCTGAAATTGAAGAGGAGGGAGAACTATGGGCGGAAAAGAAAAACGTGCGCCAAAGTCCGTGGTGCAGCAAACTGGCGATCCAGGTGCTGCGAGTGGTATGCCGCGGAAAGACCAGGAGGCCGCCAATCCGGCTGAACGCAGCCAGTGGCAAGGGCGCGCGATGGAGAACCACGAGAAGCTTCCGATGAGCGGCGTGCGGATCATTGATGTGGGAACCTTCCTGGCCGGTCCGTACGCGGCCTCGATGTTGGGCGAGTTCGGCGCCGAAGTGCTGAAGGTGGAGCACCCCATCGCCGGCGATCCCATGCGCCGCTTTGGGACAGCCACAAAGCGTCACGACGCCACGCTGGCCTGGCTCAGCGAGGGTCGCAACCGGAAATCGGTCACGATTGACCTTCGCCAGGAAGAGGGCGTCCAACTCTTTCTAAAACTGGTTGCGAAATCCGATGTGTTGATCGAGAATTTTCGCCCCGGCGTCATGGAGGAGTGGGGGCTAGGCTGGCCGGAACTGAGCGCGGCCAACCCCGGTCTGGTCATGCTCCGGGTGTCGGGATATGGGCAAACCGGACCGTATCGTCGTCGCTCGGGAATCGCGCATATTGCCCACGCATTTGGCGGCTTGTCCTACCTTGCTGGCTTCCCCGGCGAAACGCCGGTGATGCCCAGCACCGCGCCGCTGGGCGACTATATGGCGAGCCTCTATGGGGCGATCGGGATTATGGTAGCCTTACGCCACCGCGAGAAGACCGGACGTGGTCAGATCATCGATATCGGTATCTACGAAGCGGTTTTTCGCCATTTGGACGAGATCGCCGCTGCATATGGCCTGTTTGGCAAAATCCGGGAGCGGGAAGGCGCCGGCAGCTTTGTCGCTGTACCCCATGGTCATTTCCGCACCAGTGACGACAAATGGATCGCCATCGCTTGTACGACGGACAAGATGTTCGAGCGTCTGTCGGAAGCGATGGGACGCCGCGAAATCGCATCAGCAGGATTGTATGGCGAGCAACGCAAACGACTCGCGGCTCGCGATGAGGTCAACCAAATCGTTATCGAGTGGGTTGGTTCGCTCACGCGCGAAGAGGTGCTGCAGCGCTGCCTCGACAAAGAAGTGCCGGTTGGCAAAGTGAATAGTATTGCCGATATTTTCGAAGACGAGCATTTCCAGGCGCGGGGGAATCTGTCCCGCATCGAAGAGAACGGCCTGGGCGAGGTAGTTGTTCCTAGCGTTGTCCCAACGCTCTCAGAGACGCCTGGGCGGATCACCAATCTTGGTCCCGCCCTGGGCGACGCT
>JAKSDJ010000441.1 GCA_022360155.1 Chloroflexales bacterium
CGGATTCAGCGGCCCATCGCCGCCCGTTGCCCACAGCGCTGCCGCCGCACCATCGGGCGGTCACATGGTCAGCGAGACCGGCGTGAGCGCGGTGCTGTCGAGGGATGATACGACGACCGATCGTGGTTTGTGATCGCATGGCGCGGGGGCGAGGACAAACCCGCACACCGCGCCCACGCAGCACACCCGCAGCACCTGCGCATCCTGCGCATCCGCTATCGTCTGGACTGGACAGCCTCAACCCGTTCACAGAACATCGCTTTCAACCTTCACGCGCGCGCCACCAGGCATCGGTCAGCATATCCGGCGGCGGCTGATCGTCGCCTGGTTCCAACCCGCACCGTTGCATCTCTTCAAACCATTCTTCCCGCAACGATGGCGGTAATGCGGCCCCACACCATGGACAATAGTCAATCAATACCACCGACGAACCGCCATCAAAAATGGGCATCGCATACTCGCGAAATTTAGGGCGGTAAATGAGCGGGACACCTTCATCTGGGGTGAGCGCATAGCGCATGGTCTCGCAATAATGCGGCGGCTCTAGCATGGTTGCGAGCCGCTGTTTTTCGTGATTGAGATCCGTGAGGAATTCCTCACAACGATACGGTTGCTCGTCATCGGGCCATTCCGCATCGGGTGGTTCGGTCATGATTCTTCCTCTCAGTCGTATGCCGTAGCGCCCTCTAGCTATGCGCGTTGTGGGCCGCTATACATCCCTTCGGTTCCATTGCTTACGGTGTGTTGTCGTGAAACAGATTAGTCAGGCTCAAGGTGAGCAAGCATGTCATGGCGGATCGAAATAAAAGCGCATGGGAAGAACCAGTCATGCCTTCCGGACCCTACTCCACAGGATTACCCAGAGAGAGTAATCTTATTTGCGTTTGCGAGGCATCTTTAGGCAGTACCTACTTATGAAGATATCTCGCTATACATTTCATAACCACGGTAGAGCCGCGATAAGCGTTCAATACCGAATGAACGTTGATCCCTAAACATCGACGCTTTTTTAGGATCTCGGCCTTTGGTCCACTCTCCGGTTTTGGGGTCCATACTACCGAGATGCTGACCATTACTATCATACAGCTGATGTGAATTCGCAAGGTCAGGCACTGGCGACTTCAAAGGTCTGCACATCAATGCCAAAGCAGTGCCGCAACAGATGCTTGAGCGCATGGCTCGTCATTGTGGCGATCACCCGGGTGCTCACACCCACCACGGTCTTGGCCAACAGCCGTTCGCTATGCCGACCCGTGTTGTGCATTGCGTTGAACGCACCTTTAATCCATTCGCGGACACTATTCAGCCAGCGATCAACGGCTTTCGGGTTTTGCTGTTGCTGGTTGCGGCGCTTGACCGTCCCGATTTGATGGCCAGTCTGCGCGACGATCTGCATGTGCCAGGATGTACTGATAAAGCCTGTATCGGCCAAGATGGTACAGCCAGCCAGGGAGCCGAGCACCGTCTCGGCGGCCGCCCGTTCATCCGTATGAGCCGGCACGAACGCGTCGACCGCCGGCAACCCGTAGAAGGTCGTCATGCGGACGAGTGTGGAGCCAAAATAGTGCATAGTGCGACTGACACAAGCGCTATCGTTGGCGCTGCCTGCACAAGCGCTGCGTCGTTTGCTCCGTTTGGAGCCGACAACTGGGATTGGTTTGGTATCAAGGAGAAACGGAGTTTCGGCGGTGACCGCCAACTGGTGGCGCCAAACGCGGCGGCGTGCTTCGACCAGCAAGCGCAGTGCCTGTGCCCGCCGATGAAACGGACTCTGATCGGGCAACTGCGGAAACAAGGCCCGATAATTGGCGCGCATCCCCCCAGCAACTGGGTCTCGCCGGGAAAGGGGACAACATCCATGGCGAACCGCAAGGTGATCACTTCGCTATCACGAAAGGTGGGCTTGACCCCCGCTTTGCCGCGCAGCAGGCGATGGCCATGCTGCTGATACCAATCGTCAATGAGCACATCCATGATCGTAAGGAGGTCGTCCCGCGATATCCGGTTCATGGGAAGGTTCTCCATCTCGTCAACGGTGTCACCGTCGATGGTGGAGAACTTTTCCCATATGTCAACTGATTGCATTCACATCAGCCGTACCATGGTTCTCTTTGTTGAACGTGTGTTGATAGTGACAGACTCTGGGGCGAAAGGTTCGCGTTTCTTGGCAAGACACTGTGTGATGTGGCGCGTGGGCAACCCACACCAGCATGTGTTTTAGCGCCTTGAATAATGGCGACTCATCAAATCCCCAATGGTTCTTCGCTCTTCAACCAATCATCATAAAATGCTTGTATCTGCTCAAGCTGAACATCCCACTCTGATATTTTATTCCTATCCTCATCAAATAGGTCTCTTTGCGGAATGTAATGATATAAGTTATCGATAGAAAACGATTCATCGAGATCATTGAGCAAGAGCACATGATTCTGGATGTGAACAATATTCTTGTCCAGATAGAATAGCCACCAAAAGATAAAATTCGCACTCGATGGATGATACATAGATGTTACGATGCAAGAGTGTTTGTGATCTACAAGTAATCGCGATAATCCGTCTCTCCATTGTTTGACATAGTCATGTGTACGCCAGTAATGCAGTGAGGACTGAAAAGATTCAGCAAAGGCGCCGATTCGTATTTCACCGCTCATCATCATCTCACCATCCTCGCATTCATTCCCGATAAATCGAACACAAAAATCTGACATCACCAACTCCTGACTTGCATGACGGACCATATCGCGCTGGTTTCCAATGATGGTCTGTTCCATCAGACGGTCGGGTGTGGCGCCGCTCAATCAATGACTTTCGGTTTGTTGTCCACTCCAACGGCTTTTGGTTTCTTCAATAGGTCGTGGTCAAATCTCGCATGGTAAGAATTGGCATTTGTCTCACAGTCCAGCCGGCGATGCCCGATTCAGAGCGTTCGCAAGTGCTTTCTCACAGAAACGACCTCTAGCTCCTGCAGCATCAACCAGCCATAACCGTTTGAGCCAAGACCACGGTCCTTGCCTCTTACTTTCCTATCTTCGTCTGAAGATCGGTCGAATACGTGCCGATTCGTTGCCCTTTCTTGTTAAACATTTTCCAGCCGTGTGTGACGTTATGTTCGTCGATATCCGGTGGAATGTAGTTTTTACCATTGAAGAACACATCTTGACCATGAGAGTTAAAGGGCGCTTTCTGTGGTGGAATACGACGCGTATAGCCCAAGTCATAGGCTGCAGAGCGAGGATTAAAAGCGTTGTAATGCTTTTGCCAAGCCTGTCGATTGGCAGCGACGGAGGTCGGGATGATAGGGAGCACCCTTCAATGCGGGCGAACCCCCGCTTGGCCTTCTTATCCCCCCACAACTATTATGCACCAACCACCCATCCTCCCCCACAAAGAAGGTGTGGGCGGTGGCAACGGTCAGATTGTACAGCACCTGGGGGCGGGCTTCAAGGGCTATCCGCGTCACCAGGCCATATGATAGGCCAGCACCGTGTCGCCGACTTTGATCGCGCTGATGGGTACGGCGCTGTCCGGCGTGGCCACTGGGGTGGCGGCGCTGAAGCTGTTCTTGCACGGGGCATGGGTTGGCGTGTGTTTGGTCGTCTGTTTGGTCGTTTTGACCGTGGCGGCGAGCGCGGCGCCTTTTTCGGCGGTGTAGCCGTTGGCGGCGATAGCGTCGATGTCGTCGGCGATGCAGGCGACATCGACCAGCGTGTCGATGCAGTGTCCGGTCGAGTCCGTATAGCGCACCGGGTTGGTGTTCACGTAGCTATACCGGTTCAGTTCCTGCGGGTTGAGCGGGCCCGCTCCGCCCCGCCCCCACAGCGCCGCGGCCACGCCATCGCTGGGGCACATGGTAAACGTGGAGTGTACGCAGGTCTACTTCCATCAGACCCGCTC
>JAKSDJ010000971.1 GCA_022360155.1 Chloroflexales bacterium
GTTGATCCAAAATATTGTGCGGCGTAACCTCCATGGCAAGTTAGCGCTGCACAATGATGGCGGCGCCGTTGCGGTCCTCACCTTTCCTCACACACCCAATAGTTGAGTGTACCGATGAGGTGAGGGATTGGATGAGATGATGGTCCCCGCGTACGCGGTGATGAGGCACGCTGTAAGGGCGTTTCGCGAAGCGTCCATGTTAGAATACAAGGCCAGCGTACCACCGTGTAGAACCAGATGCAACATTCTAGAACAAACACAAACTCCTCCGACTTTCGTCAGAGGAATTCATGTGAAGGAGGGGGGAGAGTTGGGAGATGACAGTATTATAGTGGAGCCCAGTCAGCTACGCTATACTCCGATGGTACCGTTTGATATTCCCCCACGGTACTATCCTTGGCATAGGAAAAAGCAAGCGCAGTCACAGCAAACACTTTATTGTGACACTCAATGACACTTTCCCCTGGTATACTAAGACGATGATAAGCCGGTTCGATATCAGGATATAGCTTCGGTTTGTGAACACAGCGAAGGAGCGCGCCCAATGACTACCGCCACCGAGCCCGCCCAGCGCATCGCCGCATTACGGGAACAGATCCGCGAGCATAACTATCGCTACCACGTGCTGGATGATCCCAGCGTCAGCGACGCCGCATATGACGCCCTGATGCGCGAGTTGCGCGCTCTGGAAGAAGCCCGCCCCGAGCTGCGCACACCCGACTCGCCAACCCAACGTGTTGGTGCACCGCCGGCCAGCCATTTTGCGAAGGTCCGCCATCCCCAATCGATGCTCTCGTTGGGGAACGCCTTCGACGAGGCGGATCTCTATGCCTGGCACGAGCGGGTGCTGAAGATTCTCGGCGCGGACGCGCAACTGGCCTATGTTGTTGAACCCAAAATCGACGGCCTGGCCGTAGCCCTAACCTACCGCGACGGGCGTTTCGTGCAAGGCGCCACCCGCGGTGACGGCGAAGTCGGCGAAGATGTCACTGCCAACCTACGGTCTGTAGCAACGGTGCCCCTTGTGTTGCGCGAACGCAAAGACGATTATTCAGCAAGCGAAAACCAGAATTCGTCCACACCGATTGCTAACCTCCAACTCCCAACGTCCCTCGAAGTGCGCGGTGAGGTTTATATGCGTATCGCCGACTTCGATGCGCTCAACGAACGTCTGGCCGCCGCCAACGAACGGATTGCCGCCAACCCGCGCAACGCCGCCGCCGGTTCGCTGCGCCAGAAAGACCCGACAGTGACCGCCGGGCGTCCGCTGCGTTTTTTTGCCTATGCGGTCGGTCCCTTTGCCGGGGTGACACTCCGCTCGCAGTGGGAGACGCTCAACTATCTCAAAACCTTGGGCTTTCCGGTCAACCGCGACGCGCGCCGCTTCACCGATTTCGCCGAGGTAATTGCCTACTGCGCCGGGTGGATGACCCGTCGCGACAGCCTGGAGTTCGAAGCCGACGGCATCGTGATCAAGATCGACGATTTTGGCCAGCAGGCCGAGCTTGGCGTGGTCGGGCGCGACCCGCGCTGGGCGATTGCCTATAAGTTCCCGGCCCGCGAAGCCATCACCCGTCTGCTCAACATCGTGGTCAATGTGGGACGCACCGGCGTCGTCACCCCTAACGCCGAACTAGAACCCGTCCAACTGAGCGGGGTTGTTGTCCGCAATGCTAGTCTGCACAACGAGGACTATATCACCCAACGCGACATCCGCATCGGCGATCGGGTTATCGTCAAGCGGTCGGGCGATGTCATTCCCTACGTCATCGGTCCGGTGGTCAACCAGCGCAACGGCAACGAGCAACCCTATACATTCCCAACACACTGCCCCGCTTGCGACACCCCGCTGGAGCGCGTCGACGGCGAGGCAGCCTGGCGCTGCCCCAACTTCGGAATCTGTCCGGCGCAACTTGTTCGCCGGGTCGAACACTTCGTCAGCAAGGGCGCGATGGATATCGTCGGCCTTGGCGAGAAGCAGGTCGAGCTGTTCGTGACCAAAGGGTTGATCAAAGACGTGGCCGACCTCTACGCTCTCCGCGCCGAGGATTTCAGCGAACTGGAAGGGTTCGGGGCGAAAAAGATCAGCAACTTGCTGGACGCAATCGAGCAATCGAAGCAACGCCCGCTCGACCGGCTGATTGTCGGGTTAGGCATCCGCTACGTCGGCTCGGTTGCCGCCCAGGCGCTCGCGAATCACTTTGGCGACCTCGACAAACTGATGGCAGCCGGTCAAGCAGAGATCGAAGTCATCGAAGGGCTTGGTCCCAGCGTTGCTACGAGTATTGTCGACTTCTTCCAACACGAGTCGAACCGCGACGTCGTCGCGAAGTTACGCGCCGCCGGCGTAAATATGAGCGGCGGCGCACCGCGCGCGCGGCACAGCGACCAACTCGAGGGGCAAACCTTTGTGCTCACGGGGACGCTACCCAATCTCACTCGCGAACAAGCCGCCGAGCTGATTCGCTCGCACGGCGGCAAGGTCACCGATAGCGTTACGAAGAAGACCAACTATGTCGTCGCCGGCGCCAGCGCGGGCAGCAAACTGGCCAAGGCGCAGACACTGGACATTCCTATTCTTGATGAAGCCGCTCTCCTCGAACTAGCCAAGCCGGACCAGGCGCCCAACGACCGCCCCTCAGCCTCATCCACCCCTCAGGCAAGCGACCAGGACCAGGGAACGGGGCAACTAACCTTCGACCTTGGATAAGATCGCTTGACCATTGAGCGGAAGGCGCTGCAATTCTTGCAGCGCCTTTTGCATGTGCAGAATAGCGTTAAGCTGAAGACTGATCAAAGTTCTGCAATGGAACGCAGATCTGCGGCAATCTTGCTGGTGACCAGCAACTCACTTACCGCTGATTCCCACTTTGACGCACACTACGATTTGACCTTGTCTTCACACGCGAACGTGCTATCATGGCTTTATTGTCTACATCCAACCATCACAATCCGAACGTGCTCATATGCGTGTGCGCGCCGCGCAGGTGATAACAAACATGTCAACGTGCCAAAGTCGTTGCTTGACTTTGCTGGTGCGACTGCAAATCCATACGTTACGGCGCTCTTGCGAAGAGCGCCGGTGCGGCTGCAAGCCGCGCCTACAGAAAGCCCAAACAGTAACATCACATTGATTATCCTGAACCCATGTCCAACGTGCTAACCCCGGTCCTGAGCCCTTCGGCTGCGCTCAGGACTAGCGCAGCGAAGGATGCCAACCTGCTAACGTTCCAACGGGTATGACTAAGTCATTGATATGAAGACACGTATTCGAATCCTGGTCGCTGATGACCACCCCATCGTGCGTGATGGTCTGGTTGCGGTGCTCAACACACAACCCGACTTCGAGGTCGTCGGCGAGGCGGATAGCGGTTCGGCGGTTGCGGAGCAGGTGGCAGCGCTCCGCCCCGACCTGATTCTGCTCGACCTCGAAATGCCAGGGATGGACGGGGTCGAGACGCTGCAACGGCTGCGCGAAGCCGATCCTGCGATCAAAGTGTTGGTCTTCACGGCATTCGACACCGATGAGCGCATCCTCGGCGCGGTGCGCGCCGGCGCTCGCGGCTACCTGCTCAAGGGGACGCCCCGCGAAGACATATTCAATGCTGTGCGGGTTATCCACGGCGGCGGCTCGTTACTCCAACCGATCGTGGCTTCCAAACTGATTCGCCAGGTCAGTCAAGAGGCAGACGAGTCAAAGCCCGAGCTAACCGACCGCGAATTGGAGGTCTTGCACTTGCTAGCACGAGGGCTTCCGAATAAAACGATCGCTAACGAACTGGCAATTACCGAACGTACCGTCAAGTTCCATGTTGGCTCACTGATGCGCAAACTGGGCGCCGGCAACCGTACAGAAGTTGTCACGCTGGCCGCGCAACAAGGATTCATTCGCCTGACGGATCGTTCTTGAACAGGACTTATGCGATCACCGGTCGGCAGGGAGGGTTGGCGGGCGGCAAGCCCGCCAAGAATTCTTTTTCTCACAGCAGCGGCGGCGTGAAGGAGTTTTCGGGGAAGATTCGCCTTCCCAACCCCGCCACCGCGTAAGCCCTGTTGAAATCGGACACAAGTCAAACAATTCAAAGGAGGGGGCATTTTGAAAATCGGACTGCAAATTGCCCGGTTCGACTGGCCAGGCGGCGCGGCAACGATTGGGTCGCGGCTGGTTGAGATTGCACGTACTGCGGATGATGCGGGATTCGCCAGTCTCTGGGTGATGGATCACTTTTTCCAGATCTAGATCATGGGTCCGCCGGAAGACCCCATGCTTGAAGGCTACAGCGCGCTGAGTTACATGGCCGGGGCCACGAAAAACGTCCGGCTTGGCACACTCGTCACGGGCGTGATCTATCGTTATCCTGGAATCCTGGTAAAGACTGCCTCGACGCTCGATGTGTTATCTGGCGGGCGGGCGTATCTGGGCATCGGCGCGGCCTGGTTCGAGCGCGAGGCGCACGGGTTGGGGGCGCCCTATCCGTCGACCAAGGAGCGCTTCGAACAGCTCGAAGAGACCCTCCAGATCGCCAAGCAGATGTGGTCAGACGAAGTCGGGCCGTTCGAGGGCAAACACTACCGTCTCACTGAAACCTTGAACCAGCCGCAGCCGCTGAGTCGTCCGCATCCGCCAATTCTGATCGGAGGAATGGGCGAACAGAAAACACTACGCCTGGTTGCGAAATATGGCGATGCGTGCAATTTCTTTGCCCTTGCCGGCGACAAGGTGATCCGCCAGAAGTTCGATATTCTGAAGCGACACTGCGAGGATGTCGGGCGACCGTACGACGAGATCGAGCGCACGGTGCTCGACCTGGTGATTTTGGGGCCGGAAGGCGTCACGCCGGCCCAGATGATCGAGCGATTTCGCAGCTATGCCGCGCTGGGCGTTCAACACGTGATTGTCGGCTTCCCGAACACCCACGAGCTTACCCCGCTGGAAGTCTTTGGCCGCGAAGTCATTCCGGCAGTGGCGGAGTTTTAACGTTGGCAGGTTAGCAGGTTGACACGTTGGCACGTTCGATCTGCGTTGATGAGCGTCCATCTGCAGTATCAGCGTGTTATTGCCAGTTGGCCCGTTGACGGATTACCGACGACTGATATCAAATCTGGTTTAATACAGTGCATCACATCACCCTGAACCTTTCGCGAGACAGTCCTGAGCGGAGCCGAAGGGCTCAGCATGACCTGCACGATGTTCACATTGAATTGGTATAATCAACCAAGAAACTATGGAAATATCATCATTCTGCTGGGCCCGCTATCATCTACCGCCCCAGACAGGATTTGGTCTGAAACTCAAACATGGACAGTACCTGCGTGTCATTGACCCTGAAGACGCCCAGGTTGCTGACCTAATTGCCTTTGCCCAGCACGACATTACAGAATGTCTCTCTAGCGGACGCAGCTTTGACTACAATGGCGCCATCTACCTCAGTGAAGGGCATGTGCTTTATTCGAACCGCAGCAATCCAATGCTCAGCATCTTGACGGACGATGTCGGTCGACACGATTTTCTCTTTGCCGCCTGTAGTCAGGAAATGTTCCAAATACAATATGGCATCCACGAGCCTCATCCCAACTGTCTTGACAACCTCACCCAGGCGCTGATGCGTTACGGCGTGCGATCAAAACCAGGGGACGCCATTGTCCTCCGTGCTGAAATGGATTTGCTGGTAGCGGTTGCAGCATGCTCTGCGGGAGTGTGTAACGGCGGTCGGTGCAAACCGATTGATCTGGAAGTTTCAGAAGTATAAGCAGGCAAGAACGTAACAAACCTCAACTTCCCTCAAACAGAGCGTAGTTGCCGCCTTCAGACTGTTGTACCGCATGAAAACCGCCTGAAGGCGGCACTACGCCGCCCCCAGGCGCACACATCGCTGCGCCCCTGCACCTCATCACCTCATCGCCTCATCGCTGCCCAAGCTCATCATCATGTCCAGAATTGGGGCAGATATTCCTTGAATGTGACCAAGAAATCGTCGCAAATGGCCCGCGCCTGGTCAATGTCGCTGATCATCGGGTCGAGCAACAAGGCCTGGAGCGCCAACTGCCGATCACCCTTGATTGCCGCCTCGACGACCAATTCGCTCCGCGCTAGTTCGCGGCGACACAGCTCGGCAATCCCGGCGGGAAGCGACGGGAACGCCAGGGGCTGGATGCCCGCCGCCGACATGAGTCCCGGCGTCTCGACAATCGCGCCTAGGGGCAGGTTTGGAATCTGTCCGGTGTTGGGCAGGTTGCACTGTTGGTGATAGTACGGTTTGTTGTGGTGCAAGGCCATCACCATGTTCGGAATGCCCTCATCCAGCATCGCGTACTTGGTCACATCGCGCAGCTCATCGGTCGAGATCTTCCCGGAGACAATCGCCTCGGCTAAGGCCCAGCGCTCGGCCCGGCGCCGCCGGTTGCCCTCCCAGCTTTGCAGCTTCAGGTCATACTTCTCCCAGGGCTTGGTAATCGGATCGTGGGTCTGAGCCAAGAACTCGCACATGTGGCTATCGCCCGCCGTCGGCATCATCCCGAAAATCTCGAAGATCTCGCGACTAAGCGGCTCGAAGTGGCGATAACGCTCATCAGTGAGCCAGGTCTCGCGCAACTGCGGGTAGAGGTCTTCACCGGTCTCTTTGTCGCGGATGTCATAGATCCAGGAGAAATGGTTAATTCCCGCTGCTTTGATATCGAGGTGCTGGATCGCCGCCCGCGCTACCGGCACGAAGCGCGGCATATTATCGGCGTCGGTGTGGACGTGAAAGCCTTCCGGTACGGGAATACCCCAACGATCGGCGAGCACAGCGGCAGCCATCGTGTACCCCCAGAGCAACTGGTGGCACAGCCCCATGACCTTGACGCCAGTGTAGTTGCTCACTGCCCAGGTCAGGCGAATCAACGGATTGGTCAGGTTGAGGTACCAGGCTTGGGGGCAGAGCCGCTCCATGTCGCGGGCAATGTCGAGCATCACCGGCAGGTTGCGCGCGGTGTGAGCAAAGGCGCCGGGGCCACCGTTCTCCGCGTAGGGTTGACGCACACCGTGGCGCAGCGGGATCTGCCAATCGAGTTCCCAGACCTCCTCGCGCGGCCCCACCTGGATCGAGACGATAACGAAATCCGCGCCTGGCAAAAGTTCGGTACGTTCGGTTGAGCTTGTGATACGCACGCCGGCGTCCCACGCTTCGTTGAGCTTGTGGGCCAGGGCGGTGATGGTCTGCAAGCCTTGTTCATTGATGTCGACAAGCGCCAATTCTGCGCCGCGTAGCTGTTTGGACTGGATGATGCCTGACAGCGCGCCAAGGCCAAAAATCGCGCTGCCTGCGCCGATCATCACAATTTTGGGTGCTTTGATCATTAGTTTACCTTTTGTGATTGTAGCAATGCACTCATGTGCCGCGGATCATACACCAATCCGCGGCGGGAGTTTTATACCAAACGCGGTTGATGAGCAGCGGTATCGTAAAGGGTCCGACCACAGCCCGAAGCCCAAGCACCTGTCTGTTCTCATCATCCATCACCCAGAACTGGGGTCAGCGGGATGGTTCTGCGCTGAAACTATCCCGTCCAAACACCCCAACCAACGAGACATTACTTGTTGCTAAGCTCTATGAAGGCGGATCGGTCCAGTCTTCCATCTCCAACGAAGTCGTGATGGCAACACTGGTATGAATGGTGCGATAGACGGGACAGCTATTGGCATGGAATCTGTGGGCGCGCTCGGCAACCGGGCGCTGCTCCGGCATCAGGCGTAAGTGATAAGTCACATGAATACGTCTGACCACCAACACATTCTCCTCCTTCTCGATCTCGCCTGTCACCGTTGCCGCCAGGCGTCCCTCACCAGCAGGTATCTTGCGCGCTTCCAGCGCGCCACCAAAGGTGCCGGTCAGTCAACCGCCTGTCGCAGAGACGAGATAGTCAAGCGTCGTGGCGTGCGGTGTATACACCTCGGTATCAACCCCATAGTGCGCCGCGACCTCGGAGTGAACACCGAAGAGCACCGGTTCGGACTCCGCCGGCACATACGCCCGCCGTAGCGGACCTTTCACCCGCTCAATGCGTACGTGTGAACGGTAGACAACTGGATCACTCATGCACAACCTCCTTTCAATTTACCCCAGCTTGTGCGGTTTATTCATACTGCGATTGATCCCAGAAGCCCTGGAATTTCGCCAACCCGTCGCGCGTGTAAGGATGGTCGAATGCCTCCTGATAGACCGAAAACCCGGCGGTGACAATATTGGCCCCAGCGACAGCCGCGTCGGCGATCTGGCGACCATTGCGCACAGCGGCAACCAGTATCTCGGTGTCGAAGCCATAGTTGTCGCGGATGGCGACGAGATCCTCGACAAAACTGATGGTCTCTTCAGCGTTTGCTTCTTTCCAGCCAACGAATGGCGAGACATAGAGCGCACCGACGCGCATCGCCTGCAACGCCTGCACGGCAGAGAAAATCAAGGTGACATTGACATTGATGTCTTTGCTCGCCAGAATCGGAATCGCCTTGAACGCCGCTTCGCTACAGTGCAGCTTGATGACGAAGTTGGGGCTTATGGCGGACAGCCGCTCGCCCTCGGCCACCATCTCTTGCCAGTCGTTCAGATACGGATTGACCTCGACCGAAACGGTTTTCGGAGTGCCTTCAACCAGTTGGGCGATCTCGCGGATAACAGTCAAAAACGGCTTGCCCGAGGCCTGGACGTGACGCGGGTTGGTCGTGACGCCATCAATATGCCACATGTCCAAAGCGTGGGCAATCTCGTGGACATGGGCGCTATCGAGAAAGAACTTCATCGTTTAATCCTAACTGAGAGCTATACAATCGAACGCGGATTTCGCAGATAAGTGCGGATACATACGAAGGCAGCGCACATACAATACACGATCGGAAAGCCTCAAGCGGCAATATCAGGGATGGGCGCTTGCGCAGTGTTCTCGTCAGTGATGATCGCGTAGTCCGGGTGATTCTGGAGCAAGGTCACCGGATACGCCACATCTTCATCTCCCATCAGGGCGATGCGGAGCACGGTGCGTTGCCACGACCCGCCCTGACAACAGAGCCGGATGCGCCGCGACGACAGGATATCGCGCATGCCCAGCGTGACCGCCATTGGCGGCAGCAGCCCCGGATTGCCGCCCGTCGAGCGCGCGCTGTTCATAACGATTGTTTCGGGTGCGAGCGCCACAATCCGGGTCAACGAGTTCCGAAACTGCTCCGGCGTGATTGTATGCCAGTACGAGATGGGCGGCTCGTTGAAGGCAACGTGGCCGTGATAGCCAAGTCCGCCATAACAGGTGTCGATTCCGCCCACTGCCTCGATACGCTGGCTGATCCAGTCCAGGTTGAGCGGGTCAGGGAAATGCACTTGGTCCGGGGGCGGGCGAAGATCGATAGCGAGTCGGTCAAACACGACCCGGCGCATAAATCCCGCAAAACTGAGCGGATGATCAAGCGGCACCGCTCGCCCCTGCCAATCGCAATACTCGTCCATGTTGAAGGTCCACACATTCCGCCAGGTAATATGCTCCTCGTTACAGATCTGCACCAGGATGGGATAGTGGTCCACCGGGCCGACGGGCAAGATCAGGCGGGTCGGCTGGCTAGCCGCGTTGTTGGCTTTGATCTCGTCGGCGATGCTGCGGGCGAAGTGCTGAAACAGCGCTGCCAGATCGGGCATCATCTCGACCCGAACCTTGCTCAGCGTCGCCAACATATCCGCCCGCAGCGTCAGATGCGCCGGTAACCCATCTGTCATCGTCAGCGCCCCCCAAAGCCGGTGAGATGGATTCCTTCGACAAAATAGCGCTGGGCGACAAAGAAGAGCACAATCATCGGAATCAGCGCAAATGTCCCGGTTGCAAACACAAGCTCCCAACTCGTCGCATAGAATTGGTCGTTGAAGGAACGAATCGCCACGGCCAACGTCCAGGTCTTGGTGTTGGACAGATAGATCAACGGCTCCAGGAAATCGGCGTAGTGGTAGAGAAACGTGAACACAACAACCGAGATCAAGGCTGGCTTCGAGAGCGGCAGCACAACTTGACAGAGGATGCGCAACGTCGAGGCGCCGTCAATCCGGGCTGCATCCTCGAGTTCCACCGGAACGCTAACGAAGAACTGGCGCAACAAGAAGACATAGAAGCCCTGGGTCGCAAACCAGGTCGGCACGATCAGCGGGAGAAATGTATTGACCCAGGAGAAGCCGGTAATGGCGGGGAAGAAGCGGGCAAACATAACGTAGCGCGGCACTAAGGTTACGATCCCCGGCAACACCATCGTCGCAATCAGAAGCGCAAAGAAGACATTCTTGCCCGGCCAATGCATGCGAGCAAAACTATAGGCGACCAGCGATGAGGAGATCACCGTTCCCACGACCGTGCCAACACAGACAATCAGTGTATTTCCCATATTCAGCCATAGCGGCGCCATCGTAAACGCATCAGCATAATTCTGCCAGCGCGGGTCGAGGGGAATCCAGGGACTATCGGCCGCGAAGATCTCGGTGGAGGCTTTGAGCGATGAGGAGATCATCCACAAGACCGGCACGAGGGCAGCGATGGAGAGCAGAATAAGCGTGGTATGCAAACTAATTCGACCCACCGCATCCCAGAAAAGCTTGCGCCGCCGGGCTTGCTGCGCTGCGAGCATGCGGGCATCCTCCTGAGCCGAAATTGTCGTCGTAGACATAGCGTTCCCCTACTCGAAATCCAAATACAGTTTGAACCAGCTATCAGCATTCAACGTTCAGCATAAAGAAGCAACGTTCCAACATTCTAATGTTCTACCCTTCATAAACCCAGCGCTGTGAGAGACGAAATTGTACGACCGTGAACACCACAATGACCAGAAACAGCAACCACGACAATGCCGCAGCGTAGCCCATATTCAGGTACTCGAAGCCCTGGCGATAGATGTAGAGCACCATAAACAGCGTTGCATCCTCCGGCCCGCCTTTGGTCATGATCAGCGCCGGAGCAAACACCTGAAACGAGCCGATCAAGCCGACCACCAGGTTGAAGAAGATAATTGGCGTCATCAACGGCAGGGTGATGTGGCGAAAACGATGGAACACATTGGCGCCGTCAATCGACGCTGCTTCGATCAGCGAAATGGGCACATTTTGCAGACCGGCCAGGAAAATCACCATCATCGTGCCCATAGCCCACATCCGCATAAAGATGAACGCCCCCATCACCGTGTCGACATCGAAGATCCAGGCATGCGGAGGAATACCGAACCATCCCAAGAAATGGTTGATAATGCCAAAATCGGGGTGATAGGCGCGCTGCCAGATAAACGCGCTGACCACAATCGGCACGATCACCGGAATATAGAGCGCCGTCCGATAGAGGCTGCGGAAACGGATATTCTGATTGAGCATCAACGCCGCAACAAAGGCAAAGAGCAACTGAATGATGGTCCCGAAAATCGCGAAGACCCCCGTATTCCAAAGCGATTGCCCGGCCTTGGGATCGGCCAATAACTCGGCAATATTCTCGAAACCCACGTATTTGGGCGGGGTTAGCAAGTTCCACTCGTGAAAGATCAGGTAGATCGAAAAGCCCATTGGAAAGGCGATAAAGACCAGAAAGCCGATGATGAAGGGCGATGCAAATAAGTAGCCTTCGATCCACTCGCGGCGCTGACGGCGCGATGGGTGACGCCGCTGTTCGGGCAAGGTTTGTGCTATTGTCGCCATCAATACCTCCTGACAGTGATCTTAGAGATTCGTGACGGTCACGTGACTCGATGGGCTGCCAACTCGTCACGAATCTCCAACCGCTACGCAGCTAACCGCGGTCGGCCCAATATTCATCCAGCATCTCCTGGAGCGCTTCATCGACCTTGGGCAAGACTTCAGCCGCGCTGGCGCTTCCGGCGAGCATGGGATCCCAGCCCGAGGGCTTGACCACCTCGTTCCAAAACTGAGCCCGGTTGATACCGGAGATTACATCAACCTCACCACTGGTAAAGGCCGTCGCAAACGCCTTATAGTTCTCCAACCCGAACTGCTCTTTCGCAATCGGCCCCCAGAAGGACTCGATCAGGGCGATGCTGTTGGGGATGCGTCCGCTGACTTCGGAGAAGATTTTCTGGCCTTCCTCGCCGCCCATAAACTTGCAGCATTCCCAAGCCGCCGCTTCATTGCCAGTCTTCAAAATCGTCACGCCTTCGGCCCAGCTCCGGTGCGGGCGGCTGCCATCCTGCTGCGCGGGCATCAAAACCACGTCGAAAGGCAAATCCTTGCCCTCTTCGCGTAGCTCTGGCGTGCTCATTCGCGGCATCCACCACGGACCCTCGTACTTCATTGCCGAGGCGCCGGCCTCGATCCCGCCAGCGCCGCTGTCTAGGTCTGCAGGGGTCGGCGCGATGTTCATCTTGTAGTAGAAGTCTGCAGCGATCATTTGCACAATCTCGACGATCTCGGGCTGGTTGAATGTCGACTGCTTGGGTTCGATCAGCGTGTCGAATTCTTGCTTCCCTGTGCCACGGATCCAGTGGATATCGCGGAACCAGTTGCCGTTCGCCTGGTAACCAAACTGTTTCCGTCCATCTGTGGTCTTGGTCAACTGCTGCGCTATTTCCACAAACTCCTCGAAGGTCCAATCGTCGGTCGGGTATGGCAGGCCCGCCTCGTCGAATAATTTCTTGCTGTAGAACATGACCATGGTGGCCAACTGCATCGGCATCAACCACACGCTGCCGTTGCGTTCGGTGTAGTCCTTGACGACCTGGGCATCGGCCCAGGCAGCGTAGAAGTCATCGCGCTGCTGCCACTCTTCCATCTTGGCGATGGTATCGGTGTCGGCAAAAGGCTGAAAGCCCCACCCCTGCATGCTGGCGATATCTGGCTGTGCACCGCCAGCGATCTGGGTTTGGATCTTGGTATAATAGGTCTCGTCGTTGGGAGCAAAGGTGGTTTCGACTTTTACTGTGTCCTGGATCTCCATGAAGCGGGCGACCGTGGCGTCGAATGCGGGCTGATCGGCCTGGCCAAATGTCATCAGGCTGATGGTTGCGGGCGCCAGGGCCGGCGCTCCGCCAGCGCCGTCCGAATCGGGCGCGGTGTCGCCGTTCGTAGCCGGCGCCTGGTTTTGTTGAGCGCCACAGGCTGTCAACACCGCTGCAGTCAGCGCAGTTTTGCCACCCAGGGACAACAGTTGCCGGCGGGTCAGTTTACGTGATACATGTTCGTCCATCGAAGTGTGTCCTCCTTGTCCCATTTCAGACCTATGCGCGCATAAGATCGCGCAGTTGGCGATATCCAAGCCGGTGGATCTGCTGCTCAGTGACAAACGTCATAAACGCCAAATTCTGGAGCAGGCGATATTCCCGTATACGGAAGAGAGAGCGTTCACGCGCCATCGTCTCGATCTCACCAAGTACATCGGGATGCAGCGAAAAGTAGGTTATCCCTGGCGGCAGCTCGGCGATCATGTGGTAATAGACTTGATTGATTTCGTCGCTATTGCCTTCGTCGCTGGGGGTCATGACCGATATCCGGAACGTGTCTAACAACGGCATGCCCTGGTGCTCCAACTCGGCGGGCAGCGCCGTAACGCGCTCGGCTTGGCCTGGCCCCAGATTGAGGCTTTCCATGTAGCTATCCATCCGACGCACCATCAGGATTGGCAAGCGGTATTCCAAGCCCAACCGCACGTACAGCTCGACCAGTTCGGGCAACGCCGCCACACCCATATGCGTGTCCAGGTGGGTCACGTCAATGCCTGCCGCCAATGCGCGGTCGATCTGGGCGCGAAACTCGGCCTCGACCACCTCGATGCGCAGATGTTCCCGGACCTGCTCTGGCCGGCGCCAGAAATAACCCTCGTCATCAATCAGCCCGGAAGCTGGATCGCGGGTCGAGATCGGTCCCCAGCGATAGCGGTCCCACTCGCTGGTCAGCGTCAGGTGAACCCCCAGGTCGAGATGGGGCCGAGTGCTGGCCAGCATCGCTATCTCGGGAAACCAGGGGCATGGCGTCATCACCGAGCCACACGTGACCAGGCCATGTTGCGCTAATTCGAGAAATGCGATATTCGCGCCGTGTGTCATCCCGACATCGTCGGCGTGAAAGATTACCGCCCGATCGGCGGGCTGCAAGCCGAGCTTCTCAAGGATTGGATTTGTCGCTTCCATAGCTGCTTAATCCCTTCAGCGCGCTTCAACCGGTCAGTTGGAGCACTGGCAGATCAAGCAAATCGGCCAGAGCCAGCAGTGACTCGCTGTAGTCGCCATAGATCAGCGTATAGTGATGCTCCAGGCCTTCGCGCATAATAATGTCCAGCACCTCGCCAGCGGGCCGGTCGAAGCGCAGAACCCCGCTTGTCCCGGTAAAGCGCGGCGGCATACGCAGCATCTCCCCCCGCCCCACTACCAGCCGGTAGTCGCCCGTCGCGTGGCTCAAGCGGGCCACGGTGACCTGTCCCGGCTTGAGCGGAAACTCCATCAGCAGCGGCAGGCGACGGTTGGAGTGGATCGTGCCGCGCGGGCGAACCGTTTCGTCGGCCAGAGCCAGCGGCGCCAGGCCGCAATGCCAGAAGACTGCAACATCCTCAGCGGCGTCCACCGTGACCAGGTCGGCCCCAAACGCCGGGCTGTCACCCATAGCCTGGAGCAGCAGTTGGGTCACCGTACCATTGACATCGGCCTCGCAACTACACGGAACGCGCTCGTCGGTCAGCATCGACATCGCGCCGCAGGCGGCGCAATTCAGATTGGTGAAGAACTCCGGCCAACAGCGTATCGCCAGGCCGTGCAAATCCTGGCTGCGCGCTGTCTGGCGCAGCGCGACATAGGCGCTGAGGGTACGGTCGAGCACCGTGGCGTCCAGCGTTTCTAGCCCCTCCAAGGCAGCGCCGACTCGGGCGCGAACCGGGGCCAGCTCGCGCTCTGGTGCGGCCCGCGCGCCGGCAAAGACCTGCTCTAGCTCAAGTTGCACCACTTCGACGCCGAAGCGCCGTTTGAGCTGCGCAGCATCGAACACGCAGGTCTCAAAGCCCAGCGGATGCTCGCCAACTCGCCCGATCCGCGCGTGACGCAAGGCCCGCCACGCCCGGCCAGCACGGGCCAGCGCCTCGACCGTTCCGATCAACTCGGGGACGCCGGGTTGGGCATAGCTGTAGGCATAGTATCGACCAGCACGGGTCAACGCGTGCGCCGCCAGGTTGATACCGCACAGCGCGTTGAGGCGTAAGCGCCCGCCATCGCCGGACTCCGGCGCTGCCCAGAGCAGCAGTGGCGCTTCAATCTGTCGAGCCAGATCGACGACCATGCTGCTGTCAGCAAAAGTAGCCTGGAAAACGATCAACAGATCGAGTTCGTGCTGGCGCAATCCGGCCATCACCGCCTCGGCGGCAGCACTATCCATCAGCAACTGGCTCGATCCGTACACGTCCAGATTTGATGCACGCAACTGCTGATAGGCCTGCTCGGCCAGCTCACCGGCGAGAGCGACATCGAATGTTGGGCGCGCAATCGCGGCAAATCCAATTCGCAGCATTGTCGTCACTAAAAACGCCCCTTTCACATTCGGCTCAAGCTGAAGCCCAAGCCGACGTTAGTGCATTGTCTTTCCAATCACGGCACTTGAACCAACGGCGCAGCTACATCCGCCGACGGCAGCCCGAGCGGGCAGGGCTGCTGCCGAAAGAAGAACGTGTCCAGGGCCAAGGTGGCCGCGCCCATCACCCCGGCGTGCGGGCCGAAACCGGTTACACGCAGGTCGACGGCACGCCCCAGGTTGGCGAACGAACGGCGGCGCATCGTCTCGGCGATTGGCGACAACAACAAGTCGTGACCCGCCGCGAAGAGGCCGCCAAGCACGATCATATCCGGGTTCATCAAGTTGATCAGATTGGCCAGAGCAGTGCCCATATAGTGCGCCCGTTCGTTGAGCAAGGCCAGCGTCTCCTGGTCGCCCATTCGCGCCGCAGCAAAGACCCGCTCGATCGGCGGCTGCATGGGTTCGGCCAACTGCGCGGCGAGGATCGAGTCGGGCATGCGCACGGCCAGCATCTCGGCCTGGCGCACAATCTCCGTCTCGGAGACCAGCGTCTCCAGGCAGCCGGTATTGCCGCAGTGGCACAAGGCGCCACCAGCCGGAATGATGGTCATATGGCCGATCTCACCGGCCACAAAAGCGCTCCCCCGATAGAGCGTATTGCCAATGACAAAACCCGCCCCAACGCCGACACGCCCATACACAAAAGCCAGGCTGGTTGTCGCGCGACCTACGCCAAAGATCGCCTCGGCCAGGGCCATCCCGCGCACATTATTGTCGACGACGGTGGGCAAACCCATCTGGCGCGACAGGATGTCGCCAATCGGGACATCGCGCCAGGCCAGGTTAGGCGACAACACGTTGATCCCGTGCTCTGCATCGACCAGACCCGAGGCCCCAACCCCAATACCCACCAGCCGCTCCGGCGCGATGCCGGCCTCATCGATAGCCGCGCGACAGAGCGCAGCAATCTGCGTGAGCACGTCAGTCACCGGCATGGCCGGGTCGAACGTGCGCGGGAGATAGGCGCACAATTGCCCCGTCAGGTCGACAACACCCGCCCGAAACGTCCCGATCCCGATATGTACACCGAGGGCATACCGCGACGACGGCGCCAACTGGAGCAGGGTCGGCGGGCGGCCGGTGCTGGCGCCATTCTGCTGGTCGCGCCCCTCCTCGACAATAATCCCCTGCACCAACAGCAGATCGACCAGATTGGTGATAGCCGTGTTGGACAAGCCGGTCAACTGGGCGAGACGCACCCGCGAGGTTGCGCGCTGATGGAGGAGCGCAAGCAGGATCGCGCGCAGGTTATGAGCTTTGATCGTACTGGTGCGACGCCCAACGAGCGACGAATCCGATCCTGACGGCCTAGCCATGAAAAGGCGCTCCCTTGCGGATTGTGTAATTAATCAACGATGTGGAGAAACTGGAGTTACTATACTGAATTTCTGGCCATTTGTCAATGAGGAGCCGGTGAGGCGCGGACACGCCCTCGTGACTCCGAAGGGTGAAACCGCCATCGGATCAACCAAACTAACTAATATCAAATTTTGATAGATAGTGTGCATGTCATGCTGAGTGCCAAATGGCCCATTGGCCAGTGGCGCGATAGGAAACAGATGTTCTCAATGAGAACAAGTTTCTGAGGAGCGAAGCGAAGCATCTCTAACTGGTCTTTACAAAGACCCTTCGCATACGCTCAGGGTGACGTGA
>JAKSDJ010000169.1 GCA_022360155.1 Chloroflexales bacterium
CTGAACAGGCGGTCGTCCGCACGACGAAAGGCTGCGTCGCCCACACACGAATGGCAAGGCGGACCGAACTCGCGCGAGCTGCCGGGCTAAGATCGCGTACCTCGTCGCCTAACCGACCGGCAGACGCTTCAGGAGCAGAACCTGCTCGACCCTTAGGTGCCCCAAGACGCCGGCCGGGATCGTTTCACAAACCGTCGATACTCGATGAAAGGATCGCGAATATGGCCTCCTCCAGCCAGCACCCCGCCGACAGCCACGACATGATCCGTGTGCAGGGCGCGCGTGTGAACAACCTCAAGGACGTGAGCGTTGAAATCCCAAAGCGCCGGCTGACGGTGTTCACCGGCATCTCCGGCTCGGGCAAGAGCTCGCTGGTGTTCGGCGCCATCGCGGCGGAGTCACAACGACTGATCAACGAGACCTATAGCACATTTGTGCAGGGCTTCATGCCGACGCTGGCGCGGCCCGAGGTCGACGTGCTCGACGGCCTGACGACCGCGATCATCGTCGACCAGGAGCGGATGGGCGCGAACCCCCGCTCCACCGTCGGCACGGCCACCGACGCCAACGCGATGCTGCGCATCCTGTTCAGCCGGCTCGGGCAGCCGCACATCGGTTCATCCAATGCGTTCTCGTTCAACGTCCCCTTGGTTCGGGCGAGCGGTGCGATCACCGTCGAGCGTGGCGCCGGCAAGACCAAGACCGAGCAGGCGACCTTCACCCGTCTCGGCGGCATGTGTCCGCGCTGCGAGGGTATGGGCTCGGTCACCGACTTCAACCTGTCCGCGCTCTACGACGACAGCAAGTCGCTCAACGAGGGTCCGTTCACGATTCCTGGCTACAACGCCGACGGGTGGTATGTTCGCATGTTCTCGGAGTCTGGCTTCCTCGATCCGGACAAGCCGATCCGTACGTACACCAAGAAAGAGCTCCACGACTTCCTCCACAAAGAGCCAACCAAGGTGAAGATCGCGGGCGCGAACATGACCTACGAGGGACTGATTCCGAGGATTCAGAAGTCGTTCCTGTCCAAGGATGTGGATGCGATGCAGTCACACATTCGCGCGTTCGTGGAGCGGGCGGTGACCTTCACCACCTGCTCGGAGTGTGACGGCAGCCGGCTCACTGAGGCAGCCCGGTCGTCGAAGATCAAGGGGAAGAACATCGCCGACCTCTGCGCCATGCAGATCAGCGACCTGGCCGCGTGGGTGCGCGATCTGGAGGAGCCGTCCGTCGCGCCACTGCTGGCGACGCTACGGCATACGCTCGACTCGTTCGTGGAGATTGGGCTGAGCTACCTCAGCCTGGATCGTCCCTCGGGCACGTTGTCGGGCGGCGAAGCGCAACGCACCAAGATGATCCGCCACCTCGGTTCGCCGCTCACCGACGTGACCTACGTCTTCGACGAGCCTACCATCGGCCTGCATCCCCATGACATCCAGCGGATGAATGACCTGCTGCTGCAGCTGAGGGACAAGGGTAATACCGTGCTCGTCGTGGAGCACAAGCCGGAGGTGATTACAATCGCCGACCACGTCGTCGATCTCGGCCCTGGCGCCGGCGCCGCCGGCGGCGAGGTGGTCTTCGAGGGCGCCGTCGACGGGCTGCGGGCCAGCGGCACACTTACCGGACGCCACCTCGACGACCGGGCTGCCCTCAAGCCGTCGGTGCGAACGCCGTCGGGTGTGATACAGGTGCGCGGCGCCCGCACGCACAACTTGCAAGACGTCGACGTCGATATCCCGCTCGGCGTGC
Source organism: Chloroflexales bacterium (assembly GCA_022360155.1). Classification (GTDB taxonomy): domain Bacteria; phylum Chloroflexota; class Chloroflexia; order Chloroflexales; family Chloroflexaceae; genus JAKSDJ01. The sequence goes on from JAKSDJ010000169.1 coordinate 1,756, forward strand.
TGGTGGTGGTGACCGGCGTGGCCGGGTCGGGTAAGAGCTCACTGATCGACGGCTCGGTGTGTGGCCGGGTCGGGGTGGTGTCGGTCGACCAGACCCCGACCCGCGGCTCGCGGCGAAGCAACCCGGCGACGTACACCGGTCTGCTGGAGCCGATCCGTAAGGCGTTCGCGAAGGCCAACGCCGTGAAGCCGGCCCTGTTCAGCGCCAACTCCGAGGGCGCCTGTCCGACCTGCAACGGCGCCGGGGTGATCTACACCGACCTCGCGATGATGGCCGGCGTCACCACGGTCTGCGAGGATTGTGAGGGCCGGCGGTTCCAGGCGTCGGTCCTGGACTACCGGCTCGGCGAGCTCAACATCGCCGAGGTGCTCGACCTGTCGGTCGAAGAAGCGGTCGGCTTCTTCGGCGCCGGGGAGGCGCGTACGCCGGCCGCGCACGCGATCCTGCAGCGTCTGGCTGACGTGGGACTCGGCTACCTGCGGCTCGGCCAACCGCTCCCCACACTGTCGGGTGGCGAGCGGCAGCGGCTCAAGCTCGCGACGCACATGGGCGCCGAGGGCGGTATCTACGTGCTCGATGAGCCGACCACCGGGCTGCACCTGGCCGACATCGCGCAGTTGCTTGGGCTGCTGGATCGGCTGGTCGACTCCGGCAAATCGGTCATCGTGATCGAGCACCACCAGGCGGTGATGGCGCACGCCGACTGGATGATCGACCTCGGGCCGGGCGCGGGCCACGACGGCGGGCGGATCGTATTCGAAGGCGCCCCGGCCGATCTGGTGGCGGCGAGGTCGACGCTGACCGGCGAGCACCTGGCGGCATTCGTCGGAAGCCGTCCGAAGGCTGTCCCATCCAGCTGAGCGATTCCGCGTTTCCCGCCCACCGCCGCATCGAGCGCATCGGCCAGGAACGCGATGGCTCCCAAGAACCTCATCAGACCGACGCCGACGCCGGACGCCCAACAGAGGGCCACTCAGCCGCGAAGGGCTGAAGGCAGGAGGTTGGATCGGAGCACAGAATACGCCACTACTCAGCCGGAGCTGAAACGCTGGTACCCTTCGTCGGCATGCAGCGGCGGGTTATACCGCCTCAGGCGCCAGCGTGACGCCCGCGCGCAGCCGCCCGACCGAACCCACATCATGCGACGGGAGGTAGACGACCGGCTCTGTGCGAGCAAACGCTGCAATCTTCTCTTGCGTCGCCCGCATCTGCGCCGGCGTAGACGTGACCGCGTCCGCCTCCAACCCGAGCAGCTTGTCCTCCGTATAGCTCGTATCCCCCGCAAGAAAATACACCGCCTCCTTGCGCCGGACAACGACGGAAGCATGACCGCTTGTGTGTCCCGGCGTCGGGATGACCGTGATGGCGCCATCTGAGGTCAACGCCACGCTCTGCGAGAACGGACCGACCGCCCCGTCACGAAATGCAAACGGCTCCGGGGCGAAGTCGTCCGGAAGCCGGCCCGGCAGATACCCGTTGATGCGCCCGCAAACGCCCTGAGCTGCGCGGTAGTCTGCAGCGGAAGCTAGTACGCGAACGCCGGGGAAGTGCGCCAGTCCACCTACGTGGTCGGTATGGAAGTGCGTAAGCACAACAGCGCGGACGTCACGCTCCGGGACTATGCCGAGCTGCCGAAGCTGAGGACCGATCTCCTCTTCCGGTTTGATGTCTACCTCCAGCGAGGTACAGTAGTACGGATGCCAGCTGGGATAGTAGCCCCGCTTGGTGGCGCTAGCTATCTCACCGGTATCGACAACAAAGACGCCCTCAGGATGCATGACGGCCCAGGCGAGATCGGGAGCCAGTCCGTCCACGTCTGTCCGAAGAGGACGCGGAAGAATCCGGCAGCCCCCGGCTCTTGCTGAGCGGTCTTCATGCGCAAACGGCCTGTCTAGATGGGGTGGATCTCGATCATAATAGGGAACTGCTTGGCAGGCGGCCCAACGGCCTGGCATTCAGCCGCAACCTTGCAGCGGGTACGTTCGATAGATTGGCAGTGCATGTTACACCGCACTGACGTGTAACATGCGCTCGGCAAGGCCGTCGGACTGGAAGCGATTATTGGGCCACAAGATGCACCACAAGCTTTCAATTGTGCAGCTTACGCTTCAGGAATATCTTCGAGACGAACGCCACGTTTTGCCCGCAGACTTGCTCGCGCAGTTTCAATGCGCTTGAGAAAGCGTGGATCGTTCTCCAGACGATATTCAAACCACTCATCTTCTGACTCGAAGCCAATCAGGATACCTGCTGGTTTGCCGTGGCGAGTGATGATAATATCTTCCTCTTCAGCCATACGAAGATATTTGGATCAGTCATTCTTCACTTCCGAAAGCGGAATCTGCTTCATTAGATCGCTCCTCTTCTGGTTCGCCAAAACGAGCGAGCCATGTATCAGCGTCAGATTTATCAACAATCGCAAGAACCTCAACCGCTGCTTCACTCACGTCATAAAAGACACGAATGTCATCAACACGCAAACGATATTGAGGGCGACGGAGATAGGGTACCGTCGGCCATACATCGATATGCTTGTCGTCGTTTCCCCTCAAGCTTGTAGCCAAAACGCCGCTGCATGGTGAAGGAGGCATCGTTGCCTTCAAAGAAGCCATTTTCCAACCTTCGAAGTTGTAAATCCACGAAGGTAAACCGGATCTTATCTCCAAAGGCTTCGGTACCATAGCCGTGACCCTGATAACGCGCATTAATCCAGATACCTCCTCCTACCGTTCCGTGTAGCCGGTTGACACGGTTCAAACTGACCCCGCCGATGACTTTATGCACTGATGACAATTCGATAGCAAATTCATAATTCTCTCGATCTGGTCCTTTTTCGAGCAGCTGTGTACAATAAATAAGCCAACGCTCCGCATCTGCACTCGTGTATGGATGTGGCACAAACGCAAGCCAACGTGAAACACTCAAGTCATTGAGGCCTTCAATCAGGTCCGGGATGTCGGCTGGCGTCCAGTCTCTGATAACCAATCGTGCAGTCACAAGGCGTAGAACGCCCGCACGTTGCGAGGAAGTTGCAGCCGGTTGCAAGTGGTTTATCTCACTCATAACGGATCACCTGTATCCCCTATCCGTCAGAAGCCTTGCTTCCCTGCTATACTCTAGGCATGGTTTATCGTTTGCCTATTGATCTCAGATGTGAAAGGCCGTAGTCCGATAAGGTGATTATCAGAAACTGTCATAATACAAGCAATCAACTGGCACGGGCTATGACGGTTGTCGCCCAACTCCTATCTTCTGCCACAAAACTGGTCGAACTACGATGCACTTTACCACATCTGCAGTTTTTTTCATCCCCACAAGCGGCTTGCACGGCATGCGGATGGGTTTTGGACAGCGACTCCCGGTTGACGTTTTGCCGCACGCGCAGTCTAACTGCCGAATGGATTACCGCATCCGTCTGGTTCCTAGTTGCCTACAAAGAACAGCTTATCCGACAGTGTCACGGCTGAAACGCACGTTCAAGCAGCTCGGTCAGGCGCTGGCTACCCCTCAGACCTTGGGGTCACGTTTCTGGCGGTATGTCCCCAACCTCTAGCATATCATCCAACAACTGATCCGTGCTCACCCCAAAGAGTCGCGCGATTTTAAAGACTAATTCCGCGCTCGGTCTTTTCTTTCCACTCGCCAGCGCATTGATATACGACTGCGCCGCGAATCCCAGTTGATCTGCCAACTCACGTTGGGTCATATGCTGCTGCTGCCGCAGCCAACGCAGTTTTTCACCAAAGCGTTGCATGCCAGTGGTCAGTTCCTTATTGACACAAGCATCGGTGTTTTGACGGCATTACAACAGCCTGAAAGCGGCACTACGAATACCTTTCCCTATTACCGGTTTTGATCGTCAACATTTATTAAACATCCGCCAACAGCCAGTGCTTGGTCTTCGACCAGCCAAGAAAACGATGGGCGTCAGCCTCGCGTGCGGCGGCGCTATCAAGTGAAGAACCGTCTGCGGCAAGCGCCAGTCCCTTCAGGGCGGGGCGAAAGCGGTCTCGGAACGCTTCCGGCTGCGCATCGAGGTGGTCGCCAGCCCACCGCAAAAAATCGGCGACGCCGCTGTTTGGAAGCAGGGCCAGGAAGAATACCATCTGTCGCCAGGCATAGGCTGTATTCTTCAGCATGATCAGGCGGGCATGCCAGCCATCCACCTTCATCTGCTGGCGCTTGCAGATCCACCTAAAGCACTGCTTGATCATCTCGTCGAGCTGCCCGCGCAACGCATCGGTCAAGTCCAGAGTCGCGAATAACGCGGCCAAGTTCTGGGTCGTGAGGATCTGCTGTTGCTCGATAATCATCCCGTTCGTGGCGGGATGCCACGTTCCGAGGGGAACGCCGGCGCGGGACGCGCAGAGCTGCGCGAAAGCGTCCGATCTCGATTGCGTCGCCGGCCAGAACCAGCTGCACTTCGTCCCCGCGTACGCGGGGACCACCTGCGCGTTCAGACCACTCCGGATTTCCGCGTAGTCGATCCCATAATAGGCGGCGTAGAGCGTACCATGCAGAAGGCCAGCCGCCCGCAGTGTAGACTCGACGAACTTCCCGGAGAATTTCCCCATAAAGATGTCAGTCGCTAATTCGTCCACCAGCGGAATATCCAGATCGGCGCCCGTCGCTAGCGCCCGCAACTCCTGGAGGAGCTTGTTCGGCAGGATCGCCTGCGGGAACGAGGTCAGAGTCAGCACAACGACCTCTTCGAGGGTCTGCTGCGCCAACTCCCGACTCGACAGGCTGTCGCTCCGAAATCGCTCGATTGCCGCGACCCAGGGAAGTTCTTCGATCTGGACCTGCTTCTCAAGGTTCAGCAGGAGCAGCGAGCGCCGGTGCCGGAAAGCTCGGTAGATCGCAGCGTACAGTTGGCGCAGCGCCGGATCGGTGATGCCTGCCGCCCGGAGTCCGGAGGTCATTTGGGGGAGAACCCTGGCGATAACTTCGCCCGATTTGATGATCCCACGCTCGACCAAGACCTCCACGGTTTCGTTCAAGCACCGCTCGACCTTCCGCTGGATCGAAGGCGGGATCGAAGTTCCTGCAGGAACGCCGGAACTCGCCGCCTCCGCTGCGGTGACAGCCGCCTGCAGATGGCTGACGTCGTCGAGACCGTCGTCCTGGGGATGCCGCTCAAGCCGCGCTGCCGCGACCCTGGCGATCGCATGGAAGATCGGTGCGCTCACATCTGCTGCTTGGCGACGGCGTGCTTCGGTGCAGGTTGGTGAATCGGGTGCGCCTCGCTTCGCGACATAGCAGTTCAGAATCAGGCGAATACGCCCCACCTCTCGACCAGTGAGGCTGTCCGGTTTCCGCGCGCACTTGCCGAGGAGTTCCCGCAGCTGCGCAGGATGCTCACCCACCCGCTCCATCTTTCCAGAGAGGGTGTGTTCTTTGCGCAACTCCGCGTACTCGCCGAGAAGAGCCAGGGCGCGTACTGACCAGCCGTCCGGATAGCTCTGGCAGGGCCAGCCGTTCCCGACGGTTTCGAGGAACAGGGCAACCATGCGATCATAGAGCGGCAGCCAGATGTCTACGGCTTCCTTCTGCGCCAGGATGCGCGAGTTTGGCCTGATCCGCCGGAGCCGATCCAGCGTGTTGCCTACGTCTTGCAAGTGGACGTGCGAGCCGAATTGGCGGGGTTGCTCCAGCGGAATCGGGTAGAAGCGCAGCTGCGAAAAGTAAGGCGCCAGCTTGTCGAGGAGTTCGCGAGCCTCCTCAACGTATCCATTCGTAACAAGCCACGCGACGACCATCAGGGCGCCTTCCTCCGGCACAGCCACATCGTAGCAGCCCGTTTGGAGACGCTCCTGAAGCTCCGCAAGTCCAGCGTCGGTGAGGAAGCAAGCGTTCAGGGCGCGCCTTTCCGTGCCGTCAGGCACTCCCGGAATATCCGCGAGCAGCTTCTGCTCGTGCTCCTGAAGCGGACCACCCGCGAGGAGTCCGCCTGTCGCGAATCCGCCGGTGATTACCTCCAAGGTTGCCCAATTGGGCGCCCCTTCGATAGGCGTCCTTGAGCCGTATTTCACCGCACCCGTCAGTATGTTCCGCAGCACAGTCTCCCACTTGGCGATTTTCTCTTTCGCCCGTTCGCGGGTCGCAGGGTCTTCGTGCCGCTCGGACCTCGGCGAGCTCAGTCGAGCTGCGGTCGTGAGCGCTTTGGCGATTTGGAAGACTGCGTAGCCGGGGTTTACGGCGGTCGGCTGCCCGTCAACGCCGGGATCTTTGTTGCGATCGTTCATCTTGTCACCAGGAGTGTATGGGTCCGGGGGATGGATTCGAACCAGCGCCCTCTCGGTCCAGAGCCGAGTGTTCTACCACTGAACTACCCCGGAGTGCGGGCGGTTTGTTCTCGTGTCGATCCGGTCAGTATGGAGCCGACTGTTAGATGTAGCCAAACTCAGTTATGCTGTATATTCTACCATGCGGTTAAATGGAGCGGAGCCCTGCATAACGGCGATGAACAGCACCCGTCCGAGTACGATGGTGCAATCAAGGAGAACAGGATTGTCAAGCGTATTGGCCTAATCCTCATAATACCAATTCGACTTAGCTCTTCCGCATGCTGTCACCCTGAACCCTTCGGCTGCGCTCAGGATACACGTAGCGAAGGGTCTCAGCAGCAGCAAGCCGAGATGCTTCGCTTCGCTCAGCATGACATGCGTCATGTGTGCATTGAATTGGTATAAGAAGACAGGAGTCTCCTATTTGAACAATTCCACAAACCACGGCCTAAACCCATAGCATCTGTAAAACTTCAGAATCCGATCCATATCTTTGGTCACGGTACTGACAACGAATCGCTTGATCCCATTTCGTTCAGCGACTGTAAGTAACTGTTCCAGCAGATCACCGCCCACATGCATGTTGCGAAACTCCGCCTTCACATAAATATTCTCTATTTCTAGATACATCTCCTGCTTTGGAAGAACTTCTACCTTGTGGTTGATCAACACCGAGCCATTGATGTAGCCAATGATCTGACCATCACTCTCTGCAACGAGAAAGTATTTAGGGAAGCGCTCAAAATCTGCGATAAAATCTTCTCGGTTGCTATGGGTAAAGACGTAGGCGACACCTTCTTCGTCCCATAATGTATCGAGTTGAAAAATACTGTCAAGATCCTGGCGAGTACATTCGCGAATGAGGATTCTCACCATAACCTCACCTAACGATTATATCTTTTGCCGGGCAGCGTCACAATTAAAACCTTGACCTGGACGATACCTGCCGACAACTTTCAGGATGAAGCTTCTATGATGAGATAGCCAGCCAACGACTTGCGCATCAGCCGCTCCATGCACGCTGCCGAACCGCTTCCCCAAGTGCCAGTGATCGCACACAAAGCAGTCGGCGGTAATGGCGTGTTCGGTGATAGCCAGGGCGATGGGCCAAGCTAGGCATTGCGCGCTGGCGGGAGCGTACCCAGCAGTTGTTGTCCATCGGCCCTCTCTCGATAGAACCACATCGTTCCGGCTTGGACTTCCTTCCGTAAATATGCCAACAGCAGTTCCCGCATCCCTGGCCAAGCTCCATTCCGCTGTAAGCGGCTGATGGCTTCTTCCTGCGCAACAAGTTCAACACTGTGAACCTCGCCATCGGGATCTTGGCATTGGAGCGCGCTCTGCCAGTGTGCGACCTCAACCAGAAAGGACAGGGTCTGGGCGGTTTGGGCAGGGCGATCAATTTGGGAGACTCCCACTATCGCGCCGATTGCGGTGACGTGTACGCCGACCTCTTCCTGCACTTCGCGGATGATCGCCTCGGTGAGCAATTCGCCGGCTTCTACCAAGCCGCCAGGAAGCACCCAATACGGCTGATGGTCGTGAGGCGTGAGCTGCTGGACCATCACGATCTGATCGGCGTGCCGTAGGATGGCGATTACGACATGGTCAATCCTTATAGTATCTGATGTGTGGCGCATGTAGTATTCTCGTGATACCAAAGGGCTAGTTACGATAAAATATCAGAGATTACAAATAACCCTTCAACCTTATCAAAATCGGTATCCGCTGAAACAAGTGGAATATTTAAGTTTAAGGATGAAGCAGCAATAATTGCATCTGGCGTCTTAAAGCGATATTGCCGCCGAAGCGATATCGTTTGCTCAATCACTTCGGAAGTCAACTCTACTCGTTGACAGAGGGACAAAAAGGCTTTGATTTGAGCAATTTCATCTGAAGTTAAGTGAGATGCTGAAAGTAATTCGATTTCCGACACAGGGGAGAAGCAAATTACCGGGGTCTGAATCACCAACTCAGTAATACTACTCCGGCCCTCAAAGAAATAGATAAACGCATTCGTGTCCAGCAAAAGCTTATCGCCATTCACTGCGAATTTCCTTCTGGAAAGTTAGTCCATCCTTCTCCCACTTCAGAATGCCGCTATAGTTCAGCCGGTTGAGTTGAGAAGTATAAAGTGTAATAAACTCTTGGAGCATCTTTTCAACGTTTCCGTCAAATTTTTGCTGCAGAAGGTCGTTGAGCTTCTTTTCCAACGCCTGGTCTTGGATTTGAAGAGTTAGCATATCCACCTCAATTTCGTTGCATCTCTTATTAGCAAGTGTGTTGAATGACAAGCCAGATTACCTTTATTGATTGTAGCATGCCATGATGCTTATCGTGATCCCAACTCGTCGCTACTTGCTATAGTCCTACACAAGACATGTCCAGTCCTGAGCCCAGCGAAGGGCTCAGGATGACATGCTCGACAGACTCCAACGCAGTGCGTTTGGAAGTCTCGCTGTAGGAATAGGTTTAACTTTCGATTACGCAGTCAGCAGATTAACGTACCTCCATTAATCACTGTAAGCAGGCAATCACAAATGAAAACAGTTTACACTACTACATACAACCCGATCGCTCTGGCGCATCTTATTGCAACCAGATATCAACATACGGCGGGCCGAGAAATTCAAGAAGCAACCATGGGCTTCCCCCGCGTTGTAACAGTAGATCGGTCTAGTATGATGCTTCGGTTGTCTGCGATATAGCGCATATTGTAGCGTGCTGGCGCGGGGAAAAGATCAGCCATGCGATGTAATGCTGCACTTATAGGCAGGCAGTTCCATGGCTTTGGCATGGAGAAAAAAAGTGAACAGTCACCAAATTCGGCAACTGTTCACTCTTGATGCGTGTGAGAATGTCGTAGAGCGTTTGTTATGTGATTGTTTATCTAGGGCAAGGCCGGTGTATTCTCGGCAAAATATTCGTAACTATCGGCATTGTCGATTGCTCGCCCAGGATTGTTTCGTGCCAACCTCTTCGCAGCCGACTTCCCATACGCCCAATCTTCCGTACCAGCGACAACGTTGAAGTGGCTCATCTCGTGAACCAGCGTTCCCGCCTTTGAGTCCGTACCGGTCATAGGGGCAGACCAGAAGGCGTTGCACAACCAGATGTCGTAGGGCCGATTAGCATAGACATAGGCATAGTAGTTTCCGGTACAGGTGCAGTGGAACGTTACTGGAGCCGAGTCCATAGCGTCACTAATCTTGTTGAAATTGCTGCGTACGGTTCTGTAGCGGGAGGAGTTGTAGCTTCCAAACCAGGTGGTGTAGCGTGATCCGCGTTTTCCAGACTGCAAATAGCTTGCCGAATCGGCGGCATAAGCACTGGCCTTGCGGCGTGCACGATTCAGGGTGGATCGGCGGGAACTGCTGCACCCAACAAAATCAGTCGATGCGATGCTAGCCTCATCATCGAAAGGTGTCCAGATGGCGCGCCCATCAACCTGCAGGCTAAGAGTGTTTGATGCCAGCGCTGCGGCGATCGCGTCCTCGTCCACGATCACCTGATCGTCGCCCTCAGCCCTCAAAGTATTGAGAGCTAATGCAGCAACGTCATATTCGATCGCATAGGTTCCGGACACAGAGAAGTCGTAGAACATAGCAAGATCGACGCTGCTTTCCAAGCTTGCGCCAGGATCAAGCGTGACGTAATCGGCAGCGGTCGGCGCCGATCGCTTGTAGAGCGCACCGATATATTCCACCGGCGCTCCATCGCGGGTGACAACGAAGAGCGGCCCCTCAAGGCCATTGACAGGCGTATACCAACGTAACAGCTTGAGCGGACGATTGCTTTGATTCGAAATGGCGATATGAATAATGATACCCTCTGTGTCAGCGAATGCGGTCTGGTCAGCCGCCAGTTCCACTCTTATCGCTGCATTTGAAGCAGGGTTCGCCCGTACGTTTCCACCAAGAAGTGAGAGAAGAATAGTGAGCGCTATCGCGAGCATCGCAAAGCTACGGGTATGCATAGAAGTCACCTTACTACTGTGGTTTTAGCCAGAATGATAAACCACGGATATCGATGATGCACTTGCTCTCGCAGCGTTTTTCTTCAGCACGGGGGCGAGTGCTGGCGTTTCAACGCAGCAAGATGACTAGAACCTACCAACAAGCTGCATACAGATTCGCGCGCTAACCTGCAGCAACGAGGACATCGGCCTCGAATAGAGAGAAGCCCTTCTATAAATTTATAGATCTACCAGGGGCGCGCATAGTATAGAGGAGGCGGCTCGATTTGTCAAATAAAGGTTTAGATCGAGTCCGCATTAGTCGAGATGTACTTGAAGTAATTCACAGCATTCGTTAACGCTACAGGCGCTAGGGGCGCAAATGTTAATGTCGTTTGCGTTTACAGATTATTTACCACACGATGGATCCCGTTTTTGACCAACGTTTCACCAAAGTTGATAACCAGCCCTAGCTTGAGACCAGTCAGACGCAGATAAGTGAGGGTTTGGGTTTCAAAGATGGCGTTGTACTGCGTAGTGGCTTTGCATTCAACAATCACTTTGCCGCCGACGATGAGGTCAATCCTGAGCGGGGCGGCCAACGTTTTGCCCTTGTAGGTTATGGGTAAGGAGGCTTACCGCTCTATTTTAAGACCACGTTGTTGCAATTCCCAAGCCAGAGCTTCTTCGTAGACGCTCTCTAGCAAACCTGGTCCGCCCAGGATGCGATGCACCTCAATGGCGCACTCATAGATGATGCGGCTGAGTTCGTTTTCGTTCATTGTTTTTGCAACGCAAACGGTGCGAAAGGCGCGACCGTTTTAAGGATGCATAGTAAGCGGGTGCGAGACCCTTCGCGATGCTCAGGGTGACATGGGCGACGGCGTTCCAACGAGGTGTGTCTGGAAGTCTCGTTGTAGTACTAGGTCAGGATATC
>JAKSDJ010000442.1 GCA_022360155.1 Chloroflexales bacterium
ACGATCGAATCCATGCTGCGCCGTTTCGACATCGTGCACTTTCACGCGCTGGGGCCATCGCTGCTGTCCGGTCTTCCCCGGCTGTCCGGGTCACGAACCGTGGTGACCGTTCACGGCCTCGACTGGCAGCGCGAGAAGTGGGGAAGGGTGGCTTCCTGGTTCCTGAGGCAATGCGAGGGGCCGGCCGCAAAGTTCCCGAACCGGACCATCGTCGTCTCGAAGACGCTTCGCGAGTATTTCGCCAGCGAGCACAAGTGCAAGACCGTCTTCATTCCCAACGGAACGACGCTTCCCAAACCCCGGCCGGCCAAGAAGATTCTCCAGCTCGGCCTCGAGCCCGGGAAATACATCCTGTTCGTCGGGCGGCTGGTGCCCGAGAAGGGCGTGATGGATCTGGTCGAGGCGCTGCCTGGGTTGCCGGACAATGTCGTTGTGCGGTTTGTGGGCGATGGCGTGCTGCGAGCGCAGATCGAGCGGCGGGCAGGCGAGTTGGAACTGACCGATCGAGTCGAGCTGCATACCGCAGTGCCCAGCACAAGCATACCCACGGTGTTGCAGCAGCTAGATGCGTTGGCGCTGCCTTCGCATACGACTGCCAATTGGAAAGAGCAATTCGGACGGATCTTGATCGAGGCGATGAGCTGTGGTGTTCCGGTGATTGGCGCTGCGTCCGGCGAGATTCCCAATGTGATTGGCGACGCCGGCTTGATTGTGCCAGAACGGAATAGCGCTGCGTTGCGCAGTGCGATCTCGCGTCTGCTGTATGATGGAGCGCTACGCCACGAACTGCGGCAGCGCGGACGAGCGCGGGTGCTGGCTCATTACACCCAAGCGGCGCTGGCCCGACGCTACTATGCCATCTACGATACGATGCTGAATTCGCCGGTTTCCTATTCCTTGTCGTAGTTTTCCACAATTTATACACAGATCGGGATAACTAAGACGCCCCCTGCTTGTGCAGCGAGCGTAGCGCCAATAATGAATGGTGAAGACTTCACGATGGCCGAATTTGATCGAACATCCACGCGTTCTTCCTCATCAGCTCATCCGGCCAAAAAGCCGCATGTTTACCACACTGACGAGTAATGAGCACTCGTCTTGTCAATACGCGCGGGCAAAGATGACCTGCTGGGTCGTCTCCTTCCCGGTCAGCACGCAGCGACCAGCGCTATCCGGCTGTTCGAGGGGGATGCAGCGAATCGTCGCCCTGAACTCGTCTTGGATGCGCTGCTCGTCTTCGCGGCTGCCAGCCCAATAACAGCGGGCAAAGCCTTTGTCGACAGCTGCGCGCAACTCATCGTAGCTGAAGACATCGAAGGTGCGATTCTCGCGGAGCCGCAGCGCCCGCGCGAAGAGATTCTGTTGGATTTCGTCAAGCAGCGCAGTGATACGCTCAGTGAGACCGGCTTGGGATACGAACTGCTTGCCTTCCTTGCCAGGCATATCGCGCCGGGCGAGAGCGACGCTGCCCTTCTCGACATCTTTGGGGCCGACTTCGATCCGCACCGGGACGCCTTTTAGCTCCCACTCGTTGAACTTGAAGCCCGGTGTCAGATTGTCGCGATCGTCGACTTTGAAGCGCAGTTTGCCCCGCCACTCGGCGGTCAGTTGCTCGACCACCGCCATAACCGCGCTCCGCTCGGCGTCGTTTTTGAAGATCGGTACGACAACGACCTGGGTTGGGGCGAGGCGTGGCGGCAACACCAAGCCTTCGTCGTCGGAGTGGGTCATAATCAATGCGCCGATCAAGCGCGTACTGACGCCCCAACTCGTCGTCCAGGCATACTGGACAGTGTTATTCTGGTCGGTATAAGTAATATCAAAAGCCTTGGCGAAATTCTGACCCAGATTGTGCGATGTGCCGGCCTGGAGCGCGCGCCCATCCTGCATCATCGCCTCGATGCTATACGAGCGCAGGGCGCCGGGGAACTGTTCTTTCTCCGTCTTGAGGCCCTTAATCACGGGCATCGCCATCACTGTTTCGGCGAAGTCGGCGTAGACCTCGTTGAGGATGAGGAGCGTCTCGCGTTCGGCATCTTCTTCATTGGCGTGAACCGTATGCCCCTCTTGCCAGAGGAACTCGGCGGTGCGGAGAAACGGTCGCGTGCGCATCTCCCAGCGCATCACGTTGGCCCACTGGTTGACCAGCAGCGGCAGGTCGCGGTAGCTGCGCACCCACTTGGCATAGAAGTAGCCGATGATCGTCTCGCTGGTAGGCCGGATCACGTATGGCTCGGTTAGATCTTCGCCGCTTGCCCGGGTAACCTCGGCCACTTCGGGCGCAAACCCCTCGACGTGCTGGGCCTCTTTGAGCAAGAAGCTTTTGGGGATGAGCAGTGGGAAATAGGCGTTAACGTGGCCAGTGGCTTTGATTCGGTCGTCCAACTCTCGCTGCATAGCTTCCCAAATGGCATAACCGGTCGGTTTGAAGACAATACAGCCGCGCACGACTTCGGCATAATCGGCCATATCTGCGCCGCGAACAATATCGAGATACCACTGGCTATAATCGGTTGCACGTGGGGTAATGCCTTCTTTTGGCATAATCTCCTGGCTCCTTTGAAAGTGTAAAACGTCATGCGAACAATAGAATGGATACACTGTACCATGTTTTACGCTGTTTGACGCGCGACGTTCGAGATTGCAGGCAAGCTTAAAGGTCTTTGCACATCAATTCGCTGGGAAAGGTCAGCCAGTCGAGCCAACGCGGCGAACGATCAATGATTGTATAGCCAAGACGCACGTAGAATGCACGTGCGTCTTGGTTGTCGACAAGAACGCGCAGCAACGCAGCTTGTGCGCCTTGCTGTCGCGCCAGGTCTTCGACACCCAACATCATTGCGGCGCCAATACCCTGACCACGGACATTTTCGTCGACGACAACACTGTAGATGTAAACGCTATCGGTCGGCAGCAAGGTTTCTGGTATCAGTGCTGAACGAACCATAGCAGCGCAGAAGAAGAGGGTATTGATTGCGCCTAGCTTCGCTACTGCTGCTTCGACTGTTCCTGGCGGCATCGCGCCCAGCGACTCATCAGAGAACCAACGGAGCCCTGCTGTAGCGACAACCGTACCGAACTTATCACAAGCCACATACCTGTTCCGCAGCTCGACGGCTTCGTCAGCTTCAAGAATGTAACGCAGCAATCCTTGTTGTCCAGCGAGCGAGCCGCGAAGCATACCCGGCGCTTCGCTGGCATAGAGCTGCACTAGCAACGCCGCCAGCGCCTCAATATCATCTTGTTGTGCTGGACGCAGAGACACTGACGGCGCAATTCCAGGGTTACATGTGGCCATCAGCGCAGCTCAAAGCATCACGGACGCCCCCAAAACAATACCCGTTCGACCGGGCTGCTTGGTGTTCTCGTGGTTGCCAGAAAACCAAAACTGGTAAGAGCGTCATACGTGACACGTTGCCTTTGCCGTTCAACTTTGATAGGTGGCGAGCACAGCCCCAGCCTCGACCGCCTCCCCTTGCTTGATACGCACCTCAGAGAGCACACCGGCATGCGGCGCCGTGATTTCGTTCTCCATCTTCATCGCTTCGACAACGAAGAGAATCTGTCCGGCTTCGACCTCTTGACCAGGCTTGGCGCGTACTGCGGCGATCGTTCCCTGAATTGGGCTGATCACGCCGTCGATCTTGGGCTCCAGCGCGGTGGCACGGGCGCCCTTGCGCCGTTGGTTTGCGGTCGGCGCCTTTTTCGGGGCGACGCTCGCACTGACCGCCGGAGCGCCAATCTCGGCAACACGCACACTGAAACGGCGCCCGTTGACTTCGACCGCAAACGAACGCGGATCAGCGACATCTTCTGGGGACGCCACCTGCCCATTCCCCGCGATTGTATACTTGGCGGTTGTCTCGATCAGTTCGGGATGGCGGGGAATAAAGTTGACACTAAAATCACCGCTGGCGAAAACCGAATGTTCCATCGTGGCTTGATGGAAGGGTATCGTTGTCGCCACTCCTTCGATCTTGAAATCCTTGAGCGCGCGGCGCATGCGCGCAATCGCCTCGGTGCGATCCTGACCCCAGGTCACCAGTTTGGCCAGGAGCGAGTCGTAGTACTGCGGGATCGTCCAGCCAGAACGTACGCCACTGGCTACCCGAATGCCCAGATCCGCCGGTTCGCTGTAGGCCCCGATCGTTCCTAGTGCCGGGCGAAAGCCAGCGACGACATCTTCGGCGTTGATCCGGCACTCGATAGAGTGGCCGTGTGGCACAAGATCTTCCTGGGTGAACCAAAGTCGTTCACCTTGCGCAACCCGGATCTGCGTTTTGACCAGATCCAGCCCATAGACCATCTCGGTCACGGTATGCTCGACCTGGATGCGCGTGTTCATTTCCAGGAAGTAGAACTTTCCGTCCTGGAACAGAAACTCCAGCGTACCCGCGCCGACATACCCGACCGACTTGGCCAGACGCACCGATGCAGCGCCCATTTCTGTGCGGAGTTCGGGCGTCAGCGCCGGTGATGGACACTCTTCGACGAGCTTCTGGTGGCGACGTTGGATAGAACAATCGCGCTCACCGACATACACCACATTGCCGTGGGCATCGGCCATGATCTGGATCTCGATGTGGCGGGGATTGTCGAGGTACTTCTCGACATAGAGCGCGCTGTTTTTGAAAGCAACCTCGGCTTCGCGGCGGGCGCTTTCGAATGCAGCCTCGATCTCCGCCGGCCCCTGGACAACCCGCAACCCACGCCCGCCGCCGCCGCCGACCGCTTTGATAGCGATGGGATACCCATACTCCTCTGCCAAGCCCTGGACATCAGCCACACTATCAAGCGCTTTGAGCGTGCCTGGTACTACAGGCACCTTTGCGTCCGTAGCTTCACGCCGCGCGGCGACTTTCCCGCCCATACGGTCCATGGCTTTGGCTGGCGGGCCGATAAAGACCATCCCAGCATCGATCGCCGCGCGGACAAAATCGGCATTCTCCGCTAGAAAGCCATACCCAGGATGGATAGCTCCGGCGCCGGACTGTTTGGCAACGGCGATGATCCGTTCGATGTTGAGATAACTCTCACTCGAAGGCGCCGGGCCAAGTAAATACGCTTCGTCCGCATAGTGAACATGAAGTGCGTCGCGATCAGCCTCTGAGTAGACGGCGATACAGCGCAGGCCCAATTCATGGCAAGCCCGCATGACCCGCAAAGCGATCTCTCCTCGGTTAGCGACCAGTACAGTGTTAAACATGGCTGTTTCCTGCACAGTCTGTGTAGCCTGTCGGTAAACAAGCTACGCTATAATTGCCTCTCTTCTTATAGTCACTAAAATATCATATCCCTTCCAAAGTGGCAACCAACCCACAGAAACATGTTATGGCAGAAGTCGTTATCACGTTTTAGTTTGGTCGATGCGCTGATACGATGCGACAAAGACGCGCTTACATCGTCGCATCGCATCCCGCATCGGCAGGCCAATATCAAGCACAGGAGGCCTGATCTGAACCTTGCCGTATCGCTATGCAACAAGCTTGCCAAGTCAGGCGCTCATTCTATGCACATATCAAAATATTCGTGCAGCGCGTAGATTGCTTCACATTCGCACTGGCGCCAAACAGGTTCGCGCCGCCACGTTGAACTAGGATATTGAAACATTGAAGCATTTTTTCAAATTGGCAATGATGGCCGTATCTTACATTCAAAAGCTGGCGTTCTATACAGTAAGAAGCATGAGATGACTTTGATATCTAAACGAGGCGTGAGGCGTGGCGACGCTCCCTCGTTCTATACATTCAGGAAAAGCCGTTATGACGGAGCAAAGCCGCCTTGCGGCGCCAAGCGAGCTGGAGATGCCGCTCGATTTGTCTGCCACGACGGGCGATTGGACTCAGCTTGAACCAACCCACCTATCCGGCAGCAGGAATCTTCCTGCGAGCTGCCTGACTCCAGCGCTCTCTCGTGCATATTCAAAGCCGCGTGCATTGGTCGTTATGGGCCACGAACCTGTCACCCAGCCTGTTGCTCCTGTCCGGCGTATTCAGCCGCCGCAAGGGACGGTGCGTCACCCCCTGGCCCGCATTCTGGTTAGCGACGACAGTTCGAGCATCCAGCAGATCTACAACCTCTTGCTGCCCCGCTATGGCTTCGAAGTGATTGCGACACCAGGCGGCGATGGCTTGAAGACCCTGGCGTTGTGTCACGAGCACACGCCCGACCTGGTGATCACCGATATCAATAAGCCTGGACTGAATGGGTATCAGCTCTGCCAGGCCATCCGCAGCGATCCGCGCACCGCGCATATCCCGTTCCTCTTTGTGACTGCAATGGATGATTGTCCCAAGCGACGGCTAGGTTGTGCAGCGGGTATCGATGACTATATCGTCAAGCCGTTCCTCTTCGAGAACTTGTTCTACCGGATGGCGTTGTTGCTGATGCTGCCCCGCGACGCACAAGAGCAGTTGATGTCGCTTACACTTAGCATACCTGGGTTCGAGCACTACCACCCGGTCACCGAGATCGCCGGTCCGCAGACGCTTGCCCGGGCGTTACTCCGCATCACGAGCCACGCGGATTGGGCCGCGCTCACTTTCACTATCGCTGGTTTCGATACGCTTACGCGCGCTTATGGCCGTTCTGTCGCGAACGATCTGCTGATGCGTCTCGCCAGCCTAGTGCGCATCGCTGTTGGCGGGATCGACGGCGAGGTGGTGATCGCCCATCCAGGGTATGACTGGCGGATCACCGTGGCCGGCCCGGCCCTTCGTTTGGATGGGCTGGATACAATGATACGCACACGTCTCTTGACTGATCTAATGCGTCAACTTGCCCCACAAGACCGTGCAAACGGATATATGACATATAGCGATAGCCAGGGGCAGATCCACCAGGCGCC
The DNA here is from genome assembly GCA_022360155.1 of Chloroflexales bacterium. GTDB lineage: Bacteria > Chloroflexota > Chloroflexia > Chloroflexales > Chloroflexaceae > JAKSDJ01. The sequence goes on from JAKSDJ010000442.1 coordinate 6,848, forward strand.
TCTACCCAAGCTCTACATCAAACGCCTCGATGGCCGTCATGGCCCCCTGTACCGCGTACGTGACCTTTGGGAAGCCCTAGATCGCACAACACCACTGTCTTGACCAGCTCCGATCTTTCCGTATAATGCAGACCGGACTCATCGTTGCGGCTCTATAAGTATATGCGTATTGGTCTGGACGCTCGCTATCTCTACGATCATTTCCCCGGCATCGGGCGTTATGTCGCCAACCTCATCTCCGCATTAAGCGAACTGGCGTATGAGCACGACCTGATCGTGCTCTACAACCCGGCGTTGCCCAATACGCGCCACGATCTGGAAGCGCTCCGCCGGTCGCCCAATCTTGAGTTGCTGCACACATCGGCGCGACCCTTCTCGCCCGCCGAGCAACTTCAAATCCCCTGGCTCGCCAGATCGCTGCGGCTGGATCTGCTCCACTCTCCCTATTACATCAAACCCTATGCCGGTCTGGCCTGCCCCTCGGTCGTGACGATCTACGATCTGTTGGGGCGGCGCTTCCCTCATGCGCTGCCGCGACACTCGCGCCTGCTGTTCGAGCTGGCAATGCTGCTGGCTGTGCGCAGCGCGACACGGGTCATCACCATCTCGCAGAATTCCCGCTCCGACATTGCTTCCGCCTATCGTATCTCCAGCAAGCGCATCACCGTCACCCCCCTCGCCGCAGACCCGCACTTTACGCCGCAGCCGGCAGAAAGCATCGCTACGGTACGCGCTCGCTATGGTCTGCCGCTACGCTACCTCCTCTATTTAGGATCGAACAAACCCCACAAAAACTTGGAGCGCCTGATGCGCGCTTGGCAAGAGCTGAACGAGCACGGCATAGCAGCGTCAAACCGACGCGCCGAATATCAACTCGTTGTCGCCGGGCACTATGATCCACGCTACCCCGAAGCACACCAGTTTATCGTCGAACATGGTCTGGCTAATCGTGTCAAGTTCATTCCGAATATCGCCGAGGCGGATCTGCCGGCGCTCTACAGCGGCGCGGCAGTTTTTGTTTTCCCGTCCTACTACGAAGGGTTCGGACTGCCGCCGCTGGAGGCGATGGCCTGTGGGACGCCGGTGCTCTGCGCCGCAACGAGCAGCCTCCCCGAAGTCGTCGGCGCCGCCGCGCTGATGGTTGATCCTTATAGTATGAGCGACATTGCCGCCGGGCTTGGGCGCTTGCTGAACGACGCCGAACTCCGGGGACGGTTGCGCGCCGAAGGGCTACAACGCGCTCACCAATTCTCCTGGCGGCGCACAGCGGAAATGACGCTGGCGGTTTATGAGGAGGCTGCAAGGAGGTGATTAGGCACGTAGCAGGGTAGGTTGACATGTTTGAACGTTTGAACGTTGGCACGTTCGAACGTTCGACCACGGCAGTGCGGACACGTGGATCTGCACGCCCGCACTGCCCGCGAATCGCAAGCGGGAGCGTGGTGCTTGCACGCTCCCGCTTCGCACAAACGATGTATCGTCGATCGGAAAACTACCCTTCCTTACCCTGAATAACCCCCTCTGGTCGCGCTAGGTTGATGATGCTGTTGAGTGTGGCCCGCGGATGCGCCCCAAGCGGGAGCAACGCGGTCGCGAGCACGTCGTCCAGAGTCTCCACTGGCACAAAGGTCAGCTCGTCGCGCACCTCCGACGGCAGATCCTCGAGATCCGCCTCGTTCCGATGCGGAATGATCACCGTACGAATACCGGCGCGGTGCGCTCCCAGGGCTTTCTCCTTGACACCGCCGATGGGCAGCACCCGCCCGCGCAGCGTGATCTCGCCGGTCATCGCTACATCGTCGCGGACCAGGCGACCCGTCGCCGCCGAAGCCAGCGCTGTCGCCATCGTGATCCCCGCTGAAGGGCCGTCCTTGGGCACTGCGCCCCCTGGCACGTGGATGTGGAGCGCGTGCGTATCGAAGAACTTGGGATCGATACCTAGCACATTGGTCCGCGAACGAACATACGTCAGCGCTGCCTCGGCGCTCTCGCGCATCACATCGCCCAGTTGCCCGGTCAGGCGCAACTCTTTATTCCCTTCAACGGTCGACGCTTCAACAAAGACAATATCGCCGCCCACCGGCGTCCAGACCAAGCCTGTCGCCACACCCGGCTGGTCGATCCGCTCGCGTGCCTCGTTGTAGAAGCGCGGGCGGCCCAAGGCTTCGCGCACAAAGTCCGGCGTTACACGCACCTGTTCTGTCGCAGCGCCCTCCTCTGCCGGAGGATCGCCCGAATACTCGGCCAGGCGGCGCGTCACCTTGCGCAAGACCGTTCCGATCTGGCGCTCCAGATTACGCACGCCAGCCTCACGCGTATAATCGCCGATGATCGACCGCAGAGCCTGCTCCTCGACGCTGACTTCTTCAGACCGCAATCCATTCGACTTGATCTGGCGCGGTACAAGATGTTGCTCGGCAATACGCACCTTGTCGTCTTCGGTATAGCCACTCAACTCGATCACTTCCATGCGGTCACGCAGGGCTGGCGGCACGGTATCAAACGTATTGGCCGTTGCAATAAACAAAACCTTGCTCAAATCGAACGGAATATTGAGATAGTGATCGGTAAAGGTATCGTTCTGCTCCGGGTCGAGCACTTCGAGCAGCGCCGCCGCCGGGTCGCCCCGATAATCCATTCCCAACTTGTCGATCTCGTCGAGGACAATGACCGGGTCCGACGTGCCAACGCGCCGCAACTCCTGGATCAGCCGCCCCGGCGCCGAGCCGATGTATGTACGACGGAACCCGCGCAATTCGGCTTCGTCGCGGACACCGCCCAGGCTCATCCGCACAAAGCTGCGCCCCAACGCCTTTGCAATGCTCTGGCCTAGGCTGGTTTTGCCTACGCCAGGAGGGCCGACGAAGGCCAGAATTGGTTCGCGGCTGCGCCCGGCATCGTCAGCCAGCAGGACGCGGCGCTGCTTGACGGCCAGATATTCCAGGATGCGCTCTTTGACCTTTTGGAGGCCATAGTGATCGGCGTCGAGCACTTCGCGGGCGTGGGCGATATTAATCGCGCCGCCCGTCGGGTTATTCCAGGGCAACTCGGCTAGCCATTCCAGGTAGGTGCGCACCATCTGGTATTCGGGCGACGCCGAGTTGATCCGGCCCAGGCGCGCTAACTCGCGGTCAGCCTCTTTCTTCGCTACTTCTGGAAGATTGGCGGCGGCCAGCTTTTCGCGCAGATCGTCGAAATCGGCGGTCTCGGAGTCGTCCTCGCCCAGTTCTTTCTGGATGGCGCGCATCTGCTGACGCAGGAAGAACTCGCGCTGCTGCTTGGCCGCACTATCCTGGACTTCCTGACGCAGGCGGGCCTGCACCTCCAAGAGTGCAAACTGCTTGCGATAGAAGTCGCGCACCTTCACCAGCCGCTCGGCGACATCGAATGTTTCGAGCAGATCCTGGCGCTCGGCAAAGGTGTAATCTTGCGAATAGCCGGTATTATCGGCCAACTGGCCGGGATCATCAATGCTGCGCACGTAGTTGCGGATTTCTTGGGGAATGCCTGGGCGCAGATCGAGAACCGCGTCGATTGCAGCGTGAACCTCGACCATCAGGTGTTCGAGATCCGTGGTGCGCTCGAATTGGTCGGCCCGGCGCGTGAAAGCAAAGCGCAGGTAGGCGGCGCTCTGGTCCTGGGCGTCGATCTCGGCGCGGACCAGGCCACGCACAACGAAGCCGCTCATTCCATTGGGCAGCATCCCCGTCTGCTCGATCCGCGCAACGACGCCAACCCGATACAGTTGCTCGGCCAGCGGCGCATCAGTATCGGCATCTTCGCGACGGGCTGCGAGCAGCACAAGCCGCCTGTCTTCTTTGATGGACGCCTCAACGATCGTCGCGCTCTCGTCGTCGAGCGGCAAACTGACGACTGTATATGGAAATACCACTGCACCATCAAGAACGATCAAAGGTAAGGTTGGGGTTGTGGTCATGGTCTCTTCAGATATCTGCTCGCTCATGAATTGTCTCCTCATCATGGATCGAAAATCATGGATCGAAACGGAATATTCATTCCGTGTTGATGGTATTATGGAACCCGCATTCCGGTTTGTCAATAGCACAGACGGTTGTGAAGCGGGATTCTAACGAAACTCTAGTATAAAATGGAATACGACTTCCGCTTTAAGTGAAAATCTGGTATACTAGGCAGAGCTTTGAAGCGAACCGATGCTGTAAAAGATTGTCCTCACGCGGGGAGAATGACCGAGAAGCCATGAGCGACCCAGCGGAAGTCAAGCGACGGGAGCGCAAGGATATGCGCCGCAATCAGGAGCGGGTGCTTCAAGCGGCCCATGAGTTGTTTGCCGAGCGTGGCGCCGAAGTGACGATGGAAGAGGTGGCGCGCCGAGCGGGTGTCGGAGTGGGCACGATCTATCGGCGCTTCCCCAGCAAAGAGCATCTGTTTGCGGCGGTCAGCCAGGCCGCCTGCACCGACGCGCAACACTGTTTGCAGCAGGCAACAGAAGAGTGTCACGATCTGCCGACGAAACTACGCGCGATTGTCCTGGTGCAATACCGCCAGATCAAGCACCAGGCGGCATTGATCGATCTGCGCCCCGACCACTCCGCTGCCGCCGCAGCGCATCCGGCGGGCGGTGACCCGCCCGGACTCTATGCGACCCTGCACAGCATCCTCGAACAGGGCATTGCCGACGCCCAGCGCCAAGGTGTCATTCGACCGGGCAACCCGCGCATTCTCGCGGCGCTCTGCCTTGAGTTGCTCAGCTCGAATGCCTTTCAAAATTTGCAGCGCGCGCTTGGGGGCGAAACCGAGGATCTCGCCGAGCACGTCGCCCAGTTCGTGTTGAACGGGCTTGGGGTCGAGAGTCCGCGCTAGGGCGTTGGCGCGCCTATGCAAGAGCCTTGTCTAATAGTGACGCACCGCCGCCAAACACGCCCCGCCCCCACATTTTCGCACCTCGTGGCGCTCCTTGCCTTCGTGTTTTCGTATTCTCGCATTTTCACACCATCATAACGCCCAATTTGCGTTGCGCGATAGGGCCGTTTGGGTATAAGATAGACACGCAATATATCTGTGTATTGGCTGTTTTATATCATCAAACTGCGTAATGTCTACATGTCTATTTCTAGATATTACACAACTAGAAAGCAATGCCGTGGGCAGTAGCAACACAAAGAAACGTCGACAGTATCGGCAACGCAACTTGATTATCGGCTCGGTTGTCGTTCTTATGAGCGGTGCGCTGGCGTTGAGTATCTGGAGTGGATTTAGCTCGAACAATGCAAGCAACACCGGAACGGCGGGAATAGCTGGCGTGAATAGCGCCGATGCAAACAATGCCGAGCTGGTTGCGCGTGGCAAAGAAGTCTACGCAGCGTATTGTGCGAGTTGCCACGGAGCCAACTTGGAAGGCCGACCCAACTGGGATCAAGAGCGTCCCGGCGGAGGCCGCCCCGCGCCGCCCCTTGAGAGTACGGGCCGCGCTTGGCGCAATCCCGACCAACTTTTGTTCGAGATCACAAAATATGGCGGGCAAGCGAGTTCGCCGCCGGGGTATGTCAACAATATGCCGGGGTTCGAGAACATCTTGACAGATGAAGAAATCTGGGCATCATTGGCGTATATCAAGAGCACCTGGCCGCCCGATATCCAGGCTGCGCAGGAAGATGCCAACCTGGAAGCGCGCTAGGCGCGTAGCATAGCGAACCTTGTCGTTGTCTACGAGCCTCAGCAACTGTGATAAGAAATTGCGCTCAGCGCAATGCGAAGCACACCGGGTCGTCATAGGCTTCTCTCTGCCAACGGCCCGGTGTGTCGTCGCATTGTTACAATCTAATTGGCAATTATGGGTTGAGTGTAATCCTACAATGAGGGACAGCGATGGCTTTTAACAGCAAGATATCGTCCGAACCAGAATCTACACCGGAACAGGCGCAACAACGCCCAAGTCCCGTGATAAACGAAGAGCCGATCCCGCCACGTCGCCGGTCATTTGCCGAGCGCGTAGATGATAGTCTGATCCCTGGTTTTGCGCTGCTTCTCGCTATCGGGCTCTGGTATGCCGGCTGGACCAGTGCAAGCACAGTGCTCTTGTATGACAGCGCAGCAGCGCAGGGGTTTTTCATTACGGTGTTGGCAACATTTCAGTGGTCGGGATCGAGCATCCTCGTGATCATCTTCGCAATGCTTATCATCAATACGCTTATCGAGGCCCTGCTGTGGCCGCGCGAATGGTTCTGGCAAATGCTCTTGCGTCACTATGGTCTTGGCGCGGTCGTTGCGGGAACTATCGTCTGGATGCTTGTGGCCGCACTCGATTGTTTGATCATCGTGCGCGGTCTGTATCTCTGGACGGGGGGAATCTATAACACAACCCTCTCCAGCAATGGGCTATATATTCCTACTTGGGGCATTATTATGTTCAGTCTCGTTGTCGGGATCGTCACCGCACTCATCCCTGGGTGGATACTGAGTTGGGCGCCGATCCGCTTCTTCAAGGTCTGGCTGCGCTAGCTGGCTGAATGCGCCCTGCCTTACAAACAGGCCTTACGCAGTACCAACTCGCCATGCCCTCGGATGTCGCCCAGTCGGCCTTCGGTAGAATGGAAGGAGCTCTTGTCTCCTATTGCGGGCACGAATCTGATGATGAGCGACCGGACAGTCGCCGCTACGCACCACAATTACACACCGGTCTATCGGCTATTCGCATCTAAGGTTGGCCGAAAAACTTACGGCTGCGCTGGCGCGCCTCTTCCTGTAGATCGACGACCCGGTCGGTCTCATCCACGATCTCACCGGTTAGCACTTCTAAAACATCTTCCAGGGTCACGACTCCAGCCACACCGCCAAACTCATCGATCACCACGGCGAGGTGCTGGCGTGTCTGGCGAAAGACCTCCAGCAGTTTGTCAGCGCGCACGCTCTCAGGGACGACGCGCGCCCCGCGGGTAACATTGGCAACCGGTTGATCGAACTTACCGGCGATCATCGCGGCGAGCAGTTCTTCTTTGAGCGCAATTCCTAACACATTGTCGATCGATTCATTGATCACAATAATGCGGGTGTGCTGCGAGCCGAGGATATCGTCCTTTGCCTCGGCCAGAGTCGCATCGCCGTGCAGATAGGTAATATTCACCCGCGGGGTCATCAGACTGCCGGCAGTCGCATCGTTCAAACGAAAGACGCGCTGGATCATCTCGGACTCGTCGCTCTCGATAATGCCTTCTTGCTGGCCGATCTTGGCAAGCAGTTTGATCTCGGCCTCATTAGTGGTTGGCAATCGCTTGCCCTTTGTGATAGGCGAGGTCAGACGTTCGATCGCCCAGACAAGCGGGGTGAAGAGCCAGGCGAGCGTTGCCACCGGGCGGGCCACAATCAGCGCGATCCGCTCGGAATAGCGTTCCCCCAGCGTCTTGGGAATAATCTCCGAAAAGATAATCACCAGGAATGTCAGCATACCCGAGAAGACCGCCAGCCACTGATCGCCGAGCGCTGTCGCTGCAATTGCACCGACAGCGATGCTGCCAACAATATTCGCGATGTTGTTCAGAATCACAATGGTGGCGATGGGGCGGCTCATATTTTCGCGAATCTTGAGCAGCGTTTGAGCAGCAGAACTGTTCGATTGAGCCAATTGGCGCACTCGAACCAACGAGACCGAAAAGAGGGCCGCCTCGCTTCCTGAACACAGCGCGGAACTTCCGAGCACAATCAGGACGGCGGTAAACAATTCAAGCATACGGTTTCCTTCAGGATCCTGAAGAACTGGGCAGCTCCTGATGTTGCGCCTGTTTGAGTCGCACCAAATCCCAGAAATCGCTCTCGAATTGCGATTTCCCTTCCTCGCTGGGCAACTGCTTGAAGAGTGCGCGATACACAATCCAAATAGCTGCGCTGAGGCTGATCAGATCAGGGAAGGTCAAAGCCACACGGGTAATCGCATTGACCTGGGCGACTTGCAGATTGAACGCCTCGGTGCCAAAGGGCGCGACGACAATCACCCAGTTGAGCCAGAAGTTGGCAATCCCAGTAAGAATATTTGTGACCACAATAATCCAGGTGCCGATCACCAATGCACGATAGATATTGCGCTCGCGGAAGAGATCGTTTAGCGCCGTCTCCTTATCCACAGTATCAGGATTGAGCGCCTGGGCCATGAAGTACTGCAAAATAGGCCGGCCAACAAGCAGCATGCCGCCAAAAAGCAGCGTTGCAAAGATATAGCTTGCGGTGTCTTTGATGGCAAAGAGAACGCCATCGACAAACCAGAACGCCAGCGCGCCGCGAATGATTGCCGAGAGGCCGATATAGCTTGTAATGAAGTTGAATCGTTTGGTGATCAGGAAGAGATCGGCGAAAACCCATCCGACAGGGACGAGGGCGGCGACAACATAGGCCATTGGCGCGCCCAACGGCTCGGTCAGATAGCGCAAAATGAGAATGGGTATGACCGCAGCCATAACGATGTCAAGCATGAGTTTGGTGGATTGTTTCATAGATTGCTCAGTATGAAGTGAAACTAGGATGCAACAAAGCAACGTCTGAGCCAACTAGGGGGCGACAAGCCTGCGACCCCGCGTGGTTCTGCTGCATCAATGCATATCGTTGTCGCAAAAGAACAGCCTGCTGTGCTGTAGTATAACATGGATGTTGAATAAAACCGCCTCGTGTTTGGTCTTCAGGGTTGCTATTGTATTACATCAAGCCCATTGTTATGATCACCAACACTGCAATAATACGACATCCATGATCAAATGTTTCCAGCAGAGCGATGTCGCTCTATCTTCACAGCATGCTGACTTGACGGCGGGTTGGCTTGCCAGTAAGATCAAGCTGGTTTCCAGAGCGTATAAGCCTTAAACTAGCCCATGCCCCGAACATAAAGGCCTGAATTGCTTGCAGAAAGGGAAGACGATGACAAACGACCCCAAGTCACGGAGCCGCACCATTACCGATGGACCGCAACGAGCCCCTGCTCGTTCTATGCTCAAAGCCATCGGCTTTACCGACGACGACCTAGCCCGGCCCATTATCGGTATTGCCAATACCTGGATCGAAACGATGCCCTGCAACTATAATTTACGGCAGTTGGCGGTCAAGGTCAAAGAAGGGGTGCGTGCTGCCGGCGGCACCCCAATGGAATTCAACACAGTTGCAGTCAGCGACGGTGTGACGATGGGCACCCAAGGTATGAAAGCCTCGCTGATCAGCCGGGAGGTGATCGCCGACTCAATTGAGCTGATGGGGCGAGGCTACCTCTTCGACGGCATGATCACCCTGGTCGCCTGCGATAAGACGATACCCGGCGCAGCAATGGGTGTGACGCGCCTGAATATTCCGAGCATCATCCTCTATGGCGGCTCGATCATGCCCGGTCGTTGGCGCGACCGCGATGTCACGATACAGCACGTGTTCGAGGCAGTCGGCGCCCACGCCGCCGGCAAGCTCGATGATCAGGGTCTGTTGGAGATCGAGAATGCGGCTTGTCCTGGCCCAGGCGCGTGCGGCGGGCAATACACCGCCAACACGATGGCCACCGTGATGGAGATCCTGGGACTCTCATTGATGGGCACTGCGTCGATTCCGGCGGTCGATCCGCGCAAAGACGAGATCGGCATACGTTGCGGCCAGGCGATCATGGATCTATTGCGCCGCGACCTCAAGCCGTGCGACATTCTGAACCGCACCGCATTCGAGAATGCAATCGCTAGCGTGGCAACGACTGGCGGTTCGACCAATGCTGTGCTGCACTTGTTGGCGCTAGCCCGTGAAGCCGGTGTCCCGCTCGAGTTGGAAGATTTTGACACGATTAGCAAGAACACGCCACTCTACGTCGATCTTATGCCTGGCGGGCAGTATACTGCGGTGGATGTGGATCGCGCCGGCGGCATCCAGTTGATTGCGCGGCGGATGGTTGAGGGCGGGTTAGCCAACGGTGCAGCGCTGACCGTGAGCGGGCGCACACTGGCGGAGGAGTCCAGCGTCGCGGTAGAGACGCCAGGTCAGGCGGTCATTCGCCCGCTGGGTAGTCCGATCAAATCGACCGGCGGCCTGGTAATCCTGCGCGGCAACCTGGCGCCCGAGGGGGCCGTGATCAAGGTTGCGGGGCATGAGCGCTCGCTGCATCGTGGCCCAGCGCGGGTCTTCGACTCCGAAGAGGCGGCGATGGAGGCGGCTCTGCACAACCAGATCCAGGCCGGTGATGTAGTGGTCATCCGCTACGAAGGACCGCGCGGCGGTCCCGGCATGCGCGAGATGCTCGGCGTGACAGCGGCGCTGGTTGGCGCAGGACTGGGCGAAACGGTCGCGCTGCTAACCGATGGGCGCTTCAGCGGGGCGACTCGCGGGCTGATGGTCGGCCATGCCGCACCCGAGGCGGCGCGCGGCGGTACCTTAGCTGTTGTGCGCGACGGCGACAAGATCACCATCGATATTGACAACCGCCGCCTCGATGTGGCGATCAGCGACAATGAGATGGCGGCGCGCTTTGCAAACTGGTCGCCGCCGGCGCCACGCTTTGCGACCGGGGTCTTTGCCCGCTACGCCGCCCTGGTATCCTCGGCGGCGGATGGGGCGATCCTGCGTACGCCGGAGATGTAACGGAAGTCGGAGCGTTAGCAGGGACACGCTAACCTGCTAACGTGCCAACCACGGTCCTGAGCGCCGCCGAAGGATGCCAACATTCAATCCTGCCCTGGAACGCTGATGGCGCAGATAAAACGCCAATCAACACCGATCGAATATTTCAACGTGCGAACGTTCAAACGTGTTAACCTGCCAACGTGCCAACGTCAACGCACGACCTCGGGACGAAGATCTTGGGCATGGCGCTGCCGAAGTCGACATCGGAAAAGACCTGACTACTGCTGTTGATCTGGATGTCGGCGGGGTTGGGCATCGACTGGCGTTCATTTTGAGGCAACACCACGCGCACCGAATAGAGGCCTCGCGCCAGATCTGTGAACGTATATGCACCGTCAGGATTCGTCTCCACAAATTGCTCGCCGGCGTCGCGCAGGTTATTTCCATTGGCGTCAAGATACACTGTCAAACCAGCTAGCCCCTTTTCATTAGTGTCACGTGCGCCATTGCCATTCGTGTCACGGAAGATTGTGCCATTAATGACGTCCAGTTGAAAATTGCCAAAATCAACATCATTGTAACGAAAACGGCCACAGTTGAACGATGTAACAAAACAGCACATCCTTTTTTGTTAGGGAACAGTATAGCACTTTTACAGGATTTGTACCGTAAAAAGGGTCAACAGGTCAATAACCGATAATGTCAAATTGTTGCTCACTGATAAATTACTGCACTGATCTGCACTCATTGGCAACATCTATACGCTCTTACAGAGCTTTGATATGGTTCTAACCTTGGAAACTATGTTATTAACAAAGGATTGCTCATGTCAGCCAAAGATCTTGCTCATATCGCCCAGATTAACGTCAATCCCGATGGCGGCGTGCCCAAGCATCGCGTCGCACAGGCCGAGATCACGATGAACGGCGTTGCCGGTGACAAACAGCGCGACCGGCGCTACCATGGCGGGCCGACCCGCGCGGTTTCGCTCTACGCGCTCGAACACATTCAGGCGTTGCAGGCCGAGGGCCACAGCATCACACCTGGCAGCACCGGCGAGAACCTAACGATTTACGGACTCGATTGGACCGCGCTCCAGCTTGGCGATTGCCTGCGCATCGGCGACCAAGTGCTGATCGAGATTACCAGCTATGCAGCGCCGTGCAGTAATATCGCAGAGTCGTTTGCGGGCGGCGAGTTCAAACGCATCGCACAGAAGGCGCATCCTGGTTGGAGCCGGCTCTACGCGCGGGTGCTGAGCGAAGGGATCGTGCGCGAGGGCGACGAAGTGGTGTTAGAAGTAGGCATGTAAAGTTTGGCGCCTGGCCCAACTGCGTTCAAGCCGATGCAGAATGAGGGCGGCGTCACAGTGGAATATCAGTCGCAGATCAATCGCATGATTGCCACAGAGAGCTGGAGATCTGCGACAATCGTGTGTACATTTGTGTGATCAGCGTTCTATTGCAGAACATTGACGCAAAATGGCGCATAGCGGACAATCGGCTTCACCGCCGCTCAAGATCGGCATCATCAGATGGCGCAGCGGGGCAAGATCACTGACTACCAGCCCTCATCATCAGGCATACCTTCGCGATCCGCTTCCGGCTTTGGATGGACACTAGTCGAAGGTCAGCGCCAGCCGGTTGAATGACCGGGTATCGACTGGACCCTCAGCTCATCGCGGCAAGGCTGATGTGGCTGGGATTGGCGTTGCTGCTTGTTTTTGCGGCGGCGCTGTGCTTTCAGCGCTTTCAGCAGCCGCACAACGTGGAGGCAGGAATTGAGCCCGCACTTTAGTGCAGGGCGCGACGGCCATTCATTTGCCACCTGCCTTTCTCACACTGCACCCATCCAACCTTCACAGTGGAGGCATGCGCCCCAGTCGTACGCACTGCCGACCACGTCGCCTGCGGAGGCGACCGTCGCCCACGGCAATTTCAGCCACGGGTCGTGGCATGCAAATGATCGCGCGGGACTGCGCGCCCCGCACCCGCGGGCGGGACCAGCCCCACCACCCCGCACGGGGCGCGACGCCCCCATGAACCCCCGTATGTTAGGCCAGGAGCAGTTCAGGCGCCACGGGTCGCCTGAACTGCTCACCGCGTCGGTGCGACGCCAGGGGTGAGGCAGTTCAGGCAGCGGCAAAGCGCGTCGCAGTCGCACGTTTGCCACCCACCGCCCTCTTCTGCACCCATGCATCTATCGCAGCGGAGGCATGTGCCACCAAGCATGCGCAATCTGACCACATCGCCTGCGGCGGGGTCAAGGGGAACCGTTAGGGTTCCTTTGCGGGGAACGTGCGGGGCAGCGCCCCTCCGAGCTGTGAAACACCAATCATCGGGGAGGCGTAATCCGACGCAGCAAGTGTGCGAACCATCACGGTTCCCTAGCGGGGAGTCTGAGGGGCCGCACCCCTCCGAGCTGCGAGCTACCGCGTAGCGAGGAGGCGCGACCCGACGCCTATGGGCGAGCAATACACTCGGTGAGGGCGCACAGCTTCGCGCAGGCGTCGTGTAGACTCAACTACAGATAAACTGCTATCCCTTCACCGCACCGGCGGTTAGCCCGCGAGTCAGGAAACGCTCGAAAAAGAAAAAGATCACAATAATCGGGACAGTCGTGATCACAGCGCCAGCCATCAACCAGGTCTTGGGCACCTCGAAGTTATCGAGTTGCTGCACGCCGAGCGAGAGCGTCCAGCGGTCGGGCGAGTCGACCAGGAACAGGAGCGCGAAAAGAAACTCGTTCCAGGCGATCATGAACGTGTAGAGCGCGACCGACGCCAGCGCCGGCATCGAGAGCGGCAGCGTGATGCGCCAGATCACCTCGAAGCGATTACAGCCGTCAATCAGCCCGGCTTCCTCGAGGTCATAGGGGACGGTTTGAAAATAACTACGCAGCATATAGAGCGCCACCGGCAGCGTCTGGGCCAGATAGACGATGACAAGCACAACCAGCGAGCCGCGCAACCCGAGACTCGAAAAAGCGACGAAGAGCGGGATTGCCAACACGATAGCAGGGAACATATAGATCAGCAGCACTCCGGACGACATCAAGCGGCGACCGCGAAAGCGCAGGCGCGCGATGGCGTACGCGCCCATCACCGCTAGCACCAGGGTTAGGATTGTCGTAGCGATGGAAATAACGGTGCTATTCAACACAAAACGCCCAAATCCTTGCTCGAACAACACCCCGCGGTAAGGCTCTAGCGTACGGATCTCTTCCCAATTCGGCACGAGGCGGGCTGGCTCGCGCAAAAGATTGGCGAGTGGTCGAAACGAGAGCACAACCATCCAATAGAACGGGAAAATCGCAATGACAGCAAAGAACACAATCCCAACAACCCGCAATACCTGAATGATGCCCAGCTCAACTCGTTCGCGGCTCATCGCCCCTCCTCCTCGCGCGCTACAAAGCGGAAATAAAGCACAAGAAAGATAATCATGTTTAACGCCAGGATCATCGCCAAGGCCGAAGCCGCACCGACATTGTTCCGCCCGGTCAGATAGTCGTAAATTTGGACGGTCAGCACCTCGGTGCCTGCCCCGCCCCCGGTCAGCAGATAAACATCGTCGAACTTGTTGAAAGTCCAGATAAAGCGCAGCAAGAAGATCGTCGCAAAGACCCCGGTCAACTGCGGTATGGTAATGTACCAGAAGCGCTGGGAAGGCAGAGCGCCATCGACCGAAGCGGCTTCATACAGCTCATCGGGCAGCGCCTGGAGCCGCGCCAGAATAAAGAGGAAGGCGAACGGAAAATAGCGCCAGGCATCGAAAAGGATCACCATCAGCAGCGCCAGCGGCAAGCGAAACGACATACCAAGGACTTCCACATCGTAAAAACGCTGCGAGAGAAACGCTATCGGTTGGTCGAGCCACTGGTTGACAATGCCAAACTGGGCATTGAGCATAATCCGCCAGACGAAGGCGACAGCGACAACCGGGGCGATATAGGGAAAGAGCAGGAAGCCGCGGAAGATATTGCGCCCCGGAAAATGGTCACGGACGAGGAGCGCCGCCGCCAGCCCGCTGAGAAGCGCCAGGATTGTGCCGCCGAAGGTGTAGATCAGCGTTGTTTGAAAAATAGGCCAAAAACTGCGTCCGCGCAGCACGACCTCATAGTTCCTGAGAGTGAGATCGGTTGCAGTCCAAAGATCGGCGCTTTGTAGATCGCGCAGTCGCACCGGCTTCAAGCTGATCCAGAGATTCCAGAGCACAGGCGTGAGCACAATAATAACGACAACAATCGCCGTTGGGAGCAGGAGTATATATGCCAAGCACGACTCCTGTTGCGCTAGGGTCGACCTGGCGCGTCCGATCCGGGCGGCTGATTCACGGGCAAGGCTATGATCACGCATATGAGGACTCCTTGAAAACACCTTGCTGGTTCAGAGTTAACGGACAATGCGAATATGAACCGATGCCATGCTGTGCGGTCAAGGTTGTTATGTGCGGCTGTTCTATACCATAAAAGCGTAACATAGCCGATAGGGTGACGCGAGGCGACCAGTACCTTATCCCTGAATGCGCCTCATCCGCCTAAACTATAAAAATCGGCGCGTATCGGCGTGTATCGGCGGCTCCACTCTTCTAAACTATGACCTCGTGTTCATATGGCAAGACGCGCGCCGCGACTGAATGGCTCATATTACAACGAGCCTTCGTGCTGCACCGCACGAGAACACTACCTGTCTATGGCATCCTGAGAAGCTGTCTGAAAAGCCGTTTGACCCGGCAAGAACGGGATCACAAACTGGGATGGAGCGGAGCATCGGCACGTCAACATGTGGAATGCGCAAGCCGTGCGTGCGCGCGGCAGCATGGCTACCGCATTCCAT
>JAKSDJ010000007.1 GCA_022360155.1 Chloroflexales bacterium
CTGCGCCAGTCCTGAGCGCAGCCGAAGGGCTCAGGACCGGGGTTTGAACGTTGGCGCGTTGAACGTTTGAACGTTTGAACGTTGACACATTGGCACGTTGACATATTCGCAGGTCCGCACACTCAATTGTCAATTTTTAGCTATTTGCGGCATCAGTGTTCCATTGCCGGCTGGTGAGTTCGCAGGTTTGAAGTTTCGCGCGTTTGTGTATTGGCGCCAGATATAGAGGTGAGGCGGCAAGCGCCTTACGCTCAAGCAGGAGTTGTTTTTATGGATCAGGCGACAGGTCTGCAACAGGCTACCGACCCAACATTCCAGCAATTGAGCGAAGAAGTCGTTCACGAGATGGAGCGCTTGCACGTGCCAGGGGTCGCCATCGGCGTCGCCCACGCTGACGCCGAATATATGGCGGGCTTCGGGGTGACGAATGTCGACCACCCGCTGCCGGTCGACGCCGACACGCTCTTCCAGATCGGTTCGACGACAAAGACCGTCACTGGCACAGTTGCGATGCGGCTCGTTGAAGCGGGCAAGCTCGATCTCGATGCGCCCATCCGCACCTACTTGCCGCAGCTCCGGCTTGCCAGCGAAGAGGCGGCGGCGCACGTCACGCTGCGCCATCTCTTCACCCACACTGGCGGCTGGGTTGGCGATTATTTTGACGATCTGGGAAATGGCGACGATGCGCTGGCGAAGATCACCGAGCGAATGGCTGACCTGCCGCAATTGACCCCGCTAGGCAGTATCTGGACCTACAACAATTCCGGCTTCTATCTGGCCGGTCGGGTTATCGAGAAAGTCACCGGCAAGCCTTATGAAACGGTCGTGCAAGAGCTTGTCTTCGATCCGCTCGATATGAAGATGTCCTTTTTCTTCGCCGCCGACGCGATCACATATCGGGTCGCCGCCGGGCACCATAGCTCCTTCCAGCAAGACGAGCCAAATGTGCAAATTGCGCACCCTTGGGCGTTGGCGCGAACGGCCCATCCAGCCGGCGGTATCATTTCCACCGTCAGAGATCAGCTGCGCTACGCCCGTTTCCAGATGGACGACGGAGAACAGGGCGCTACGACCCGACTGCTCACACTGGAAACGATGGCGCTGATGCAATCACCGCTCGTCCCCGCCGCCAATGGCGAGTTCATGGGCATCACCTGGTTTGTCCACGAGACTGCGGGGACGCGCATTCTGCGCCACGGCGGAGCGACCAACGGCCAAATGTCGGCCTTTGTCATGGTTCCCTCCCGCCACTTTGCCATCACAGTATTAACCAATGCCAACCGGGGCGACGAGTTGCACCAAAAGATCACCCGCCGCGCGCTGGAGCTCTACATGGGAATCAGCGAAACACCCCCCACAACGCTCGATCTCCCCACAGAGCAGCTTGTGCCGTATACCGGTTGCTATGACTCGGCGATGTCGATGTACGAGTTGAGTCTGCGTGATGGCGGTCTGATTGCGCAGGCCAAGTACAAGGGCGGTTTTCCTGATAAAGACTCTCCGGCGCCGACCGCGCCGACCGCGTTTCGGTTGGCGGTTTGCGGGGAAGACCAGGTGATTGCACTCGACCCGCCTTTCCAGGATGTTCGTGGCGAGTTTCTGCGCGACCCGGATGGTCGCATCGCCTGGTTCCGCATTGGGGGAAGGGTCCACGCTCGGCAGGGATAAGGAGGATGAATCTGTATAGCGTCCGCTGACCCGCTGTAAGACAAAGGCGATTCAACGTCGATGACGCAAGTGGGTGAGGATTGCAATACCATACCGAGGATAGCACTATGCGTTACACAATCTCGGGCGAAATCGCCCAACATGTTCGGCTCGACTTCGAAGCAAACGAATTTGCCTGGGCCAGCCGGGGCGCGATCATGGCCTATTCCAGCCAGATGCAGTGGAGTCTGCGCGTGCCGGGTGGATTAGGCGGGGCGGTCCGTCGTTCGCTTTCGGGCGAGGGCGTCTCGTTGACCTATTTGCAGACCGAGCAGGCCAATCAGTACGCGCTCTTGGCGGCGAATGCGCCGGGCCATCTCTACACCTGGGACCTGGCGAATGGGCCGGTGGTCGCCACGCGCGGGTCGTTCTTGGCGGCGTGGGGAGAAGAAATAGATATCGACGTGACGATTGCCCGCCGCGCCGGCGCAGCGCTCTTTGGCGGCGCCGGACTGTTCCTGCAAAAGATTTCGGGCCATGGGCTGGTGCTCATCCACGGCAGCGGCGATTTCTACGAACGTGATTTGGCAACGGGCGAGCAGTTAGCGGTTAGCACCGGCAATCTCGCTGCCTTCGCCGCCGAGGTTGACTATGACATCCAAGGAGTCGGTGGCTGCGTTAAGGTCTTATTTGGCGGCGAGGGGATCTTTATGACGAGGCTGACCGGGCCGGGCAAAGTGCTGTTACAGACTCTGAAGCGCAGCGCGGGAAGCGCCAGCAGCGCCAACGCCGGGGGGTGAGGGCAAGTACTTCTTTATCTATTGCTCCTATAATTGAATATTGCTTCGTTACAGTGAGGTACGTCGCTCCCAGCGACCGTGATGCGTTTCCTCGGTCTGATACGAGTCATGGGCGCGGGCGGCGAACTTGGTCGCATGAGCTGGGGCAAATGCGGCCCGAATGGCGCTGTGGAGCATCTGCTGGTTGCCCTTGACGGCGATCACGGAGGCGGCTGCCTTGCGCACAATCGCTTCGTCCGTCTTGCCCTGGCACTGAAGCGCATCCGCTGTTACACTGCAGCCGGCTAGGGCGAGCTTTTCCAGCAGGGCCGGCACAGCACTGATCGCATTCGCGCCGGGAGCGACCTTCTCCTGGCCGCGCACGAGGCGATTGGCGCTTGCCCAGGCGCTGACCATTGCGACGGCCGCTTGACCCCAGGCTTTCGCCGCCGACATGCGCAACGTCTTGTCGTCTAGGGCCGCCAGTTCGCCTTGTGTGGCCGTCTGGATGGAGGCAAACCAGTTCAAAAAGCCCGGTTCAACTCTGCTGGATTGAGGCGGGCCAGCCCACGCCTGACGATGCCATGCGAGGGGATGCCGTTGGGCACGGCAAAAACGTGCGTAACCAGTCCGCCTTGGCCTTGTCGAACGTCTCCATACGCGTTGGGCCGTCCGCCCCGTCCAAGACAGCGCAGATGGCGATCGTCAGGATGTCCAACAAGTTGTGAGCGCGGGTTCGCTCTACCCGTGGGTCGGTCAGATGTCCACAATGCATCGTAATGCTCGCCACGGGTTCGTCTGCCAGCAGACAAACCCGCTTCCAATCGCTGTGCTTATTACCCGAATTCCGCTTCAGTATGCGGATTTAGATGTGATAACCCTGCTTAATCTGGGAGTTGAAAATTGGCACGCGCGCCCCCAAAACTTTGCAGGCATACTCCACGACCTCACGATTGATGCTCAAACGCTTATCGACCATTGTCAGCAGGATGCCAGCGATCCGCAACTCCCGATTGAGCCCTGCGCGTTTAACCACTTCCACGTGGTCGAGAATAAGCTTCGTGCTTTTTGTCGCAAGATACTCAGCCTGGAGCGGGACAATAATTTCCTGGACCGCGACGAGTGCATTGACTGTCAGAATCCCAAGATATGGGAGGGTATCGACGATAATAAAAAGTCGCTAACTATGATATAACCATATAGTCCTACAA
>JAKSDJ010000506.1 GCA_022360155.1 Chloroflexales bacterium
CGATCAGCAGCGCCGCCGACTGGATCTGCACATTGGGACGCAGTTGCGGATTGAATTGGAAGGTTGCAAAGGAACCGGCGGCGATGCTCCAGCGCTGGTTGTCGCTGGCAGTGAGCAGGGGTACAACTCCATTCGCAGACAAGGGGCTTTTAGCCATGGCATCCCAACCGTCGATGAGGCTGAAGGTCGCAGTCTGGGGTGGGATAGGCGTTGTCGTCGCTGGAGGGGTTGGCGAGGGCACGACGCCGGTCGTGGTCGGCAAGGGCACGACGCCGGTCGTGGTCGGCAAGGGCACAACGCCGGTTGTGGTCGGCGAGGGTATTGCGGTCAGCGTTGCTGTCGGCGAAGGGAGCGGACTAGGCGTCGCGGTTGGGCTTATTTGGATGCCAGTAACGCTCCTTACCCAGGGCGACAAAACTCCAAGCCGAGAGTAAATTCCATACTTATTTGGTCGCGCACAGCCATCGCCCCAACTGACGACGCCGGCCAAGCGCCACCCAACGCCATCGGCATCGGCCACCACCAGTGGACCGCCGCTATCGCCCTGACACGAGTCTTTGCCGCCTTGCTTTAATCCAGCGCAGAGCATCGTGCCGTCGATTTGATTGCCGTACGCGCGCGCGCACTCCCGAGCTGACACGATTGGCACCGTGACCTGCCTCAACCGCGAAGGGCTCGATCCGCCTTCACGGAGCGCACCCCAACCGGTCACAGTTGCTGGCGTGCCCGGTTTGAATAAGGCATCATCTTGGGGCGATGTGACCATCTCAATCGTCTGTACCCGGTTGTTGAGCTGGGCCTGTCCTTTAAGGCGCAGGACTGCAACATCATTGGAATAAGTGTTCGAGTTGAACTTGGGATGCATCGTAATCGAGGCGACTCTTAAGGTCTGCTCGGCGCCTTCGTTGATCCTAAGGTCATGATCACCCAACACCACGCTTAGTGATGAGGCGCGTACATCCTCGACACAGTGGGAAGCCGTGACCACCCACTCGGGAGACAGCAACGAACCGCCACAACCATGACGGCCATTGTACCGTAAATCAACCTGCCATGGCCAGGCGCCTGGCTCCGCTTCCACGCCGCCGACAATCAGGGGGACGGGATCGGAGTCGTCCAGCGTTTGCGTGACAGCTAAGTCCGGTGCGGGTTCGGTCTGAGCCAATGTGGGCAGAGAAGAAAAGAGCAGCACCAGGGCGAGTAAGCCGCCGCCGACGCCTATAGAGATACGCCGCTGGCGTTGTAACCGTTGCATGAACTAGTCTCCTTTAGTGAATTGGAGGTAACTACATTGAAACAAGGACAGGGATGTGTTCGCGCATAGTTCGCCAGGGCTGTTGTAGTTTTGTGAGAAAGTCGCTCCCTGACCGTAAATAGCGATAGATTAAAGAAATCCTAACATAGCATTATCGATTTATCATTGTAGAAGCTTGCTTAAGGCAGGGCGCCGCACTGGTTTATACGGCAGCGCCCCGTGCATACAATGCTAGCGGGTCAGCAACGGAATGAAGACTTGTTGCTCTCCGCCGGTATAAGTCACCACCAGGCTAATCTGGTCGATCCAGGTCTGCTGGGTCGTCGGGTCGTCGTTACGGATCTGCAGCTTCAGGTCGTTCACTGCATTCGCATCTTGCATCCAGCGAGTGACATCCCATTGCACCTGGGCTTCGCGGTCCTGGCCTAACACTAGGTCGGGGCTGAAGCTGCCCATCACCGCAGGAGCTTGCACGTTCCCGCCACCGACCTGCCAGGCCAACCGATTGGCGCTGAAGGTCGGGTCTTCGTAGTGCTCGATCAGCAGCGCCGCCGACTGGATCTGCACATTGGGACGCAGTTGCGGATTGAATTGGAAGGTTGCAAAGGAACCGGCGGCGATGCTCCAGCGCTGGTTGTCGCTGGCAGTGAGCAGGGATACAACTCCATTCACAGACAAGGGGCTTTTAGCCATGGCATCCCAACCGTCGATGACGCTGAAGGTCGCAGTCTGGGGCGAGATAGGCGTTGCCGTCGCTGGAGGGGTTGGCGAGGGCGCCACGCCGGTCGTGGTCGGCAAGGGTGCCACGCCGGTTGTGGTCGGCGAGGGGAACGGGGTAGCGATCGCGGTTGGGGTTGGTACTGTCGCTTGCGCTGCCTTCACGCTTTCGTAGGCGCGGATGCGGCCCCAACCGTAGGCATTATTCGGTATCCCGTTACTGTTACACGAACTCGCACTGATCTGAAGCGCCTGATCGATCATCAGCGTCTTGATTTGCTCGATGCTCAGATCGGGATTGGCTTCGAGCAGCAGCGCCACCAAACCGGTCACGTGCGGGGCCGCCATCGATGTGCCATTCATATATGTATAGCTCGTATTACTATGATTGTATGAACTGCGCACCTTGACGCCCGGCGCGCTCAGATCGGGCTTGATCACCCCAAACGGCGACGGGCCGCGGCTGCTGAACGAGGCAATCTGGTCATTGCTATTGGTTGCGCCAACGCCAATGACGTACGGATAGCTGCCAGGCGAACCGACGGTTTTGCATCCATTTTTGCCATTGTTGCCATTCGAGAACACCGGCACGATCCCAGCGTTAACCCAGTTGCGTGTCGCTTTACTAAAACCAGTGCTCGCTCCGTTCGTGTTCCCCCAGGAGTTATTAACCACATCGGGCGCATTGGCTGGGTTGCCGCCCGGCGCCAAAAACCAGTCGAGGCATTCCAGCAGGTCCGAACCTGTGCCAGGCCCCTGCGCACTGAGCGCCTTACAGGCGATCCAGTTCACCCCCGGTGCAACCCCGATGCCGAGCTGCCCAACGACCGAGCCGATCGAGTGTGTACCATGGCCATGGTCATCGTAGGGAGCCGACCGTCCATTGATTGCATCGTGCCAGCAGGCGCGATGGCCGCTCTGGCCGGCGCACTTGTAGTTGTTGCGCAGCGCCTTGTGAGTGTAGTGTACACCTGTATCTAAGCCGCCAACGAGCACGCCTCGCCCAGTAACGCCCAATTCAGAATGAACCCGATCAGCGTTGATCTTCGCAACACCCCACGCCACTGCATCGTCAGACACTTCGGGCGCAGGCTCTATGGCCACCGGCTCGATCAGTTCTACCGGGGCATCAAGCGCGATCACCTCGACGCGCTCCCAGCCTTGCAAAGCCTCGATCACCGGCTTGGCGCCAGTTACCGCGATGCTGTTGGATGCGATGAAGACCTGATAGTCAGCATCCAGACTATGCTCCTGGAGAAAGGCTTGCATTGCAGCCTCATACTCCATAGCCTGGTGCTGTAAGGCTGCATAGACCTGGATGCGGCGGGTCGCCCGGTCGGGGATGGCTTGCGCTGCGTTGGCCTGGACCTGCATCTCCGTATCGTGAAACGTAACAAGGGCCATTGTGATATCAGTGGCATTAGCCTGGGCCAGCCCGTCCATTGCTAACGCATCAACTTGGGGAGACGATGCGGGGTTTTCCGGCGCGGAGTTTTCCTGTGCGGCGGCAAGCGGGATGAGTAGCGCGCCCAGAGTCGCGATGCACAAGCTGAACAGCATTAGGCTTACACTGACAATCTGAAAACGAGAACGAAATGCAATCATGTGACACTTCAATATATGACGGTTTGGCGTTAGTACGCCAGAGTTGAAAGAAAAGCGCGACGGAAGCCATCACCTGTTCACCTAATCTATAAACAAGACTGCCGCATGGCAGTGCAGGCGATCAGCACTCAGCTAACGCATTTGTGTTCCACTTTTCATTATTTGATGAATTGGCAGAATAATACCAACGGCTATACAGGCGAACACAACCCATCAATCAGAAATATTGTCAGGTACAAACTGTTGCAAATACAATGCGAAGAGTCTTGCAATTTGATGAATTGGCAGAATAATACCAACGGCTATACAGGCGAACACAACCCATCAATCAGAAATATTGTCAGGTACAAACTGTTGCAAATACAATGCGAAGAGTCTTGCAA
>JAKSDJ010000884.1 GCA_022360155.1 Chloroflexales bacterium
ACGAAAGCAGTTATCATCCAATTGGCGTCCATCACCTACTCCTTGACTTTGGCTTGGTTTCTCACCACCATCGTGTCAGCGTTTGTGATGGTCGTCAACTAGCAATCAAGGTACATTATTTCAGAATCTGGGCGGATTGCAGCTGTATTGTAAATCATTATTAAGATGGAGTTCCAGGTTGATAGAATGTGCAGTTTGGTTGATATCCAACCATAACTCGTAGATTACATGGGACATGAGTCTACATCTTGTGTTAAAATTTTATGTGTACATCTAAATGTACGGATTGGCGAACCGCTTCAGTTTAGCACAGGCGTACAGCAATGTCAAGTACTAGGCGCGATTTCTTGGGTAAAAGATTTGACAAACCCTTAGCCTGGTTTGAGCACCGGGCGCATGGTACAATAGCACTACGCAAACGACAGACGGCGCTTGGCTTAGGTGGCTTATGACCGAAACAGCAATCAGTTGCCAGTGGTGTGACTCAGCGGAATGGACGGCGCGCTACGACTCCGTATCCGTCGTCAATGCCCGGCTCGACGTACCGCATACGCTCTACGAATGCGCACAATGCGGCAAGCTCTCTTTATTCGCCCATTGGGGGCAGCAGCACTATAGCTGCCGGGCTATCGAACACCGGCGCCGCTTTCGTTCCAGCCTCTACGTTGCCATCTATAGCGTCGCGTGCGCCTGGTGCGGGCGCTCCGAGCGGCTGGAACCGGAAGAGATCAACGCGACCATCGCCAACCCCGCCAGCCAACGCCACAAATATGACATCTACGGCTGCCATGCATGCCAACGTTACACCGCTATCTCGTATCTAGGCGAGATATACGCCTATCGAGCCACGCAGGACGACCGTTACCACACCCTCTACTATCTGGACATTGAGGGCGAAGAAGAGGCGATATAAGCCTTTGCACAGCCTTTGTTCTCCTCTTGCAAGCTTTGACGCTATTTAGCGCTAGTGCTACAATGCACAAACCTGAATCGAATCAGATTCCATAAAGCTTATGGTCCGCAGCCATGCGCGCGTTATTTCAAAGAGGAGGAGCGCTATGGCAGAAAAACATCGTAACGCAGGGCGAATCGTTCAGACACGAGCCGAGGTCGAGGCGACCGCCGGTAAGTCTGGGCAGAGTAAGTCGCCTCTCACAGCATCTCGCGAAGCTGTACAGGATGCCGCAGTTAACCGCCGCGAATTTCTGGCCTATGCAATGGCCGCCTCGACTGCGCTCTTCACAGTGGCCAGTCTCGCCTTCATGACACTGCCTGACCCTGTATCAGACCCGCTCTTGGGGAATATCGTACCGAGCCGCGAGGAAGGCGGTCGTGTCGAATACCCGGTCGTTGGCGGCTTTGCCTATCCCCGTATTAAAGAGGGAACCTTCGGCGGCAGGTTTATCCTTACGAAGAAGGTCGACGACTATAACGAAAACGACCTTCCGGAACTGAATCCTACCGGCAAGTTTTATGTCGTCAAGGTATCCAACTTGAGGCCTGTGGCAGACAATTCCACTGTGGGCGCGCAGGGGATAATGGCTATCTATCAGGTCTGTACGCATCTGGGTTGTTTGGTGCCTTATGACAGCGGTGAAAAGCGCTTCATTTGCCCCTGCCACGGTTCGACCTTCGAGCGCGACAGCGAGTATGTTCGTGGCCCTGCCCCCCGCAGTATGGACCAGTTCGCCGTAACGGTCGCTGACGATGGCACGATTACCGTTGACACCGGGAAACGGCATGCTGGAGAAGGTCAAGGCTAGCGCCAGGAACCCACAACACGGTACAAATAAGGTAGTTTGGAGAGCAATGATGCCCGTTCGACTTGGAATTTCTGCGCTTCCAGGCATCAAGAATGTGCGGGGTATTCGAGTCGGATTGGCATCATTTGTTCTTGCATTTCTTCCACTCATCCTCAGACGCCATAACAGTGTATTGTTCGTAACAAGCTCTTAGCGCTTGGTCTGATTGCAGCAGGTATTCCTGGAAGGAGCACCCTATGGCGACACAGCCGGTCGAGCGCCCCGGTAATGGCAGCCGCCTCAAGGCCTGGATATCCGAGGTTGGCCGCTCATTCTTCCCCAGTATGGGTTGGAACGAGTGGCGCTCAGTGTTGCGCGGCGACCCCGCCCCCCGCCCCAACCCCCGTATGCGGGTTCACAACAATAGCTTTTGGTACCACATTCGTCCGCGTGCATTGCCCGAGGAAGCAACGGCTTGGTATTACACCATGGGGCTGGGCTGGTTAAGCTTCTTCTTCTTTGTCATTGAGTCGATTACCGGCTTGGTCCTGATGGTCTTCTATGTGCCTTCCGCGCGTGAAGCCTACGATAGCATGCAGCAGATTATCACCGATGTGCCTCTGGGCAATCTGATGCGTGAATTGCATCGTCTCGGCGCGCACTTTATGGTCGCCCTGGTTTTTGCGCACATGATGCGCACCTATTTTACCGCGTCATATAAGGCCCCGCGCCAGTTTGCCTGGGTCACCGGCGTCATTCTGCTCTTGGTGACGTTGGTGCTGTCGTTCAGCGGCTACCTGTTGCCCTGGGACCAGCTTGCCTATTGGGCGGTCACGATTGGGACATCGATGGCAGAGACTGCCCCTCTCTTTGGGAATGCTGTCAACCTGTTGCTCCGCGGCGCGCCGGACATCGGCCAGGGAACGCTGCTGCGTTTCTACCTGTTGCATATCTTCCTGCTGCCCATGGCCGCGATTATTCTCATTAGCGTTCACTATTACGCAGTACGCAAGCAAGAAATATCGCCAATCCATGAGCTGTTTGAAAAGATGCCGGCGTCCAAGCGCAAGATTCCCTTCCTCCCCGACCAGGTGTATTTCGAGGTTGCGGTGGTTGCGGTCTTGACCTTCGCGTTCATTGTGATCAACCAATACTTCTGGGCGGCGCACCTTGAGAGCCACGCTAACCCATTGGTGACGCCGCAGCACACCAAAGCGCCCTGGTATTTCCTCTGGCTCCAGGGTTTGTTGAAGATGGGCGATCCTTTCTTCTTCGGTGTCCTGATCCCAACCTTGCTCTTCGGCGGACTATTTGCGATCCCCTATATCGATCGCAACCCCAGCCGTCGCTTCAAAGACCGCAAGATTGCGATCATCGGCGCGATTGTAGCGTTGATTATGCTCGGTTTCCTAACCTATGCCGGCTTGCCAACCTATGGCATTCAGCAGACTGGATCGAGCGAACTGGTCTTCCACTGGGTGCCGGGTGAAGGTCGTGGGCGTGCCGACCATGTGCCATTTGACCATCTGCCTAATTCTCGTGTGACCTATGATAGCGCCACGCGCAGCTTCGTCGAGGGCGACCCGAACAGCCTCACCCCCGAAGCCCGTGCCTTGTTCGATGAGTTCCAGCACGATGTCGAGTTCTGGCAGCGCGAAGACCCTGGGTTTGCAGACGGCAGCGCTCGATTGACCATCGAGCCCTGGCAAATCGATGGCCCGCAGATTGTGCTGAAGAAGGTCACGCTGGTTGTTACTGTGAATCAAACCGAGCAACTGCCAAGTGTGAAGTTCCTGCACCGCAATAAGGATCTGGAGTGATGGAGAGGACGAAGAACGCAGAAGCAGAGTACAAAAATATATGTGTGCTCTGTCTCTGGTTCTTTGCGCTTAGAATGGATCGACGATGACACGAAATCTCGTCATTGCGACGCTCTTTATGCTCGCTTCGGCGTTATTACTCGGCTTTATCTGGGTGGCCGAACGCGAGGAGTTATCGGCGCGCGCTGCTCGCGTCAGCGGTGAACAGATCGCGCATGGAGCATATGACTACGAACAGAACTGCGCCACCTGTCACGGGCTGACAGGCGAAGGGATCAGCGGACCGCAAATCAACTTTCTCTATGTGGCCCGGCAGGACGCCAGCGGAACCCTGGTTGAGACCGGCACGCTGATCGAACAGAATCGCTGGGAAGGTGAGGACCAGATCAAGAGTAAATATGGCACGATTCGCAACTATGTCGAGTCGGTGATTTCGTCCGGCGTGCGAGGAACCACCATGCCTGCCTGGAGTCAGCAATATGGCGGGCCGCTACGCGAGGACCAGATCCGCAATATCGCGGTCTATGTGCTGGGCTGGCAAGGGAGCATTCCGGCAGGCGCGCAGGAGGCCGCAAAAGATTACCAAGAAGACATTATCGCGGCGAGCGTCGCGGCCAGCGATGATCCGCTTGTCATCGGCGAGTCGGCCTTCAATGGCGTCTGTTCCGCCTGTCATAACCTTAACTCTGAGGGCAGTGTCGGTCCGGGGCTGGGCGGACTGTTCGGGCCAGAAGGAACGACTGTCTTCGGAACCCAGCTGCCGAATGGCCAGGATGTCACAGTTGAAAGCGTGCGTGAGTGGATTACCCAGGGTAGCGTGGGCTTCCAGGACGAGCTGATCGAGCCGTTACTTCCCTATTGGGGAGCGGGGGCGCGAACCCTAATGCCGCCCTTCCCAACACTTAATGAACAGCAGCTTAATGGTCTGGTTGCGTATAT
>JAKSDJ010000645.1 GCA_022360155.1 Chloroflexales bacterium
GCCCCACAACCGCGCCAGCCGCAGCGCGTCTCGCCTGGCCGCGCGGGCTGAGCACCGGCATTGTCCGACTCTGGTTCGACATAGACCCGGAAAGCGCCGCCGAATCGGGGATCTGCAGCGGTGATTTTACAATCGATAATTTCTTCTGGTTGCAGCGTTTCCAGCGCGACTGCACGGCCTGGCACGCCGCCACCGGCGGGAGTGTAGTCGAGGCGCATATCTATGGCCCGCAAGACTTGCTCGATCTGCCGGATGCGGCGTTGCTGGCTCGTGCGATCAACGACATCCAGCGCATCTATCCAGCGTTGCGCGGACGTCTGTTGCACAGCGCCCTGCAGCGTAACCCGCCCAGCCATACCCGCTTTGGCATCGGAGCGGAGTCGTGTTATCTTGGGGTCGAAAGCCCTTGGCCGGGGCTGAGTTGTTGCGGTGACTGGCTGCGTTATCCGCACCCGGCGTTGTTCCTGGAACGGGCCTGTGTCACGGGCCTTGCCGCTGCTAACCACGCGCTCGCGGCGTTCGGCGCTGCGCCTTGGGAGCTGCTACCGGCTAGCCCGCCCGAAGCGCCGGCGGCAGCGCTGCAGCGCGGTTTACGCTGGGTGCGCAAGACCATGAACCGTGGCAAGGCGACACCGTGAACGCTCCTTATCGAGGCACTATCGTGCGTGAGTCTTTATCTCCCCTGTCGCCAATATCGCGTCCCCCAATCTCAGCGATTGTCCCGACCTGGAATGCACTACGCTACCTGCCCGCCTGTCTGATGGCTCTGCGCGCACAGCTCGGCGCCGCTGACGAGATTATTCTGGTTGACAATGCCTCGCGAGACAATGCGGCGGCTTGGGCGCGACGCTTTGCCGCTGATGTCCGCCTACTCGAACTGCCGCGCAATCTGGGGTTTGCGGGCGGTGTCAACGCAGGAATAACGGCGGCGTGTAACGACCTGCTGCTGCTCTGTAACGATGACGCCCTGGTCGAGCCGGCTTGTGTGGCCGGGCTTTGGGAAGCGCTGCACAACCATCCGCAAGCCGGCGCCGCGGCTGGGGTGCTGACCTTTAGCACCCGGCCCGGAGTTGTCGCCTCAGTGGGGATCAGCGTGCGGCGCAACGGGGTTGCAACCGATCTGG
Source organism: Chloroflexales bacterium (assembly GCA_022360155.1). Lineage (GTDB taxonomy): Bacteria > Chloroflexota > Chloroflexia > Chloroflexales > Chloroflexaceae > JAKSDJ01. The sequence continues at coordinate 1,125 of JAKSDJ010000645.1, forward strand.
GGATGGGCGCACCAGTGAGCGCGCTGCCCATCGCACCACACGAAATCTTTGGAGCGAGCGGCGGTCTGATGCTGCTGCGCCGCGCCATGATTGACGATATTGGTCCGTTCGCGGCGGAATTCTTCAACTATCTAGAGGATGTAGATCTGGCATGGCGAGCACGCCTGCGCGGTTGGAGCTGCCGGTTGGCGCCGACCGCACGGGCGCGTCACGTCTACTCGGCGAGCAGCGTGCAAGGCAGCCCGTTCAAGCAGCGCCTGCTCGGGCGCAATCGATTGCGGGCCATCATCCGGTGCATGCCCGCACCGCTGCTGCGCCAATGCCTGCCTGCAATCCTGAGCTATGATGTGCTCGCTCTGGCCTATGCGGCGCTGCGCCGCCAACCGGCCATCGCTACCGGTCGCATGGAGGCGCTGCGCGAATTGCCCGCGCTACGCGAACAGCGCCGGTCAATCCAGGCGCGCCGAACGGCTACTATTGGCGATCTGGCGCGCTGGCTCGAACCGGCTTTATCGCCGGTGGCGACGCTACGTCAGCAGGAACAACTCGCACGAAAACGGCGACACGGCGGCATCCTTCAGCGGCGCTCAGGACAAGGGTTGGCACGGTTGAACATTGGAACGTTCGATCTGCGCTGATTGGCGTTCACCTGGGCCATCAGTGTGCTATTGCAGGTTTGAACGTTCGCACGTAACAGCCGCGCATGCTCAATTGTCAATACTCCATTCTCAATTGGTCAGTGATCGGCGCGCCATTGCAGGCTGGGTGGTCTACCGGCTAGCCCCGCGTACGCGAGGAGCATCGTTTTTCTCTCGCAGGTTATTGCTCCTATCCATCCTGAGTGCTACAATAAGAATATGCAAGGCAGTAAAATCACGATTGGCACACGATATGCTATACCTTAATTGTTTGGTCATTCATCAGCCAAAGGAGGCTAGTCATAGAAGACGTTTACACTTCAGATGGCAAGCGCTTGCATTCCACTGAAACTCCCCGCAAGCGAGTGCTTCTGATTGGCGCCGAAATTGCCATCGACCATAGCCCCTGGTGCGTCGAAGACTCCTTGCAGGAGTTGGCGCTCCTCGCCGATACGGCCGGCCTTGAAGTCGTTGGCAGCGTAGCGCAGAAGCTGACCCATCCTTTCCCGAAGTTCTTCATTGGCCCTGGTAAGGTGCGCGAGGTTGCTGCACTTCGCGAACAACTCAACTATGATCTGATTATTTTCGATGACGAGTTGACGCCTGGCCAGATCCGCAACTTGGAGAAAGAACTGAATACTGCAGTTCTTGATCGCACAGCGCTGATTCTCGATATTTTCGCCCAGCACGCGCGCACCCACGAGGGGCGGCTCCAGGTCGAACTGGCACAGTATGAATACTTGCTGCCGCGGCTCCGCCGCCAGTGGTCCCACCTCGAACGTCAGGCCGGCACCAGCGGCGGTACGTCTGCGGGCGGTGTGGTCGGGTTGCGCGGTCCTGGCGAAACCCAGCTTGAAATCGACCGCCGGCTCATCGACCGCCGGATTGCCTGGCTCAAAGAGCAGTTAGCCAATGTCCATCGCCACCGTGAACTCTATCGCAAGCGGCGGCGGAGGAATGGCATCCCGGTCATTGCGCTGGTGGGCTATACTAACGCTGGGAAATCCACCTTGCTCAACGCGCTCTCGGGTGCGGATGTACATACCGAGGATCAACTCTTTGCCACGCTCGATCCGACGACACGCCAGATCGAACTGCCGGGCGGCCAACAAGTTTTGCTGACAGATACCGTCGGTTTTATCCAGAAGCTGCCAACCCAATTGGTTGCCGCCTTCCGCGCGACACTGGAGGAAATCAGCGAGGCGAATCTGTTGCTTCATGTCCTTGACATTACTCATCCCAATGCGCAGGAGCAGGCGCAGACGGTTGAGATGACGCTTGCAGAGCTAGGGGTTACCAATAAGCCCATCTTGACAGTGCTGAATAAGGTCGACAGCATCACCGGCGTCGATGAGGCTGAAGTGGGCTGCCTGGCTGAAGAGTTAGGCATGCCCAGCGATTACATTGCTGTTTCGGCCCAGCGAGCGTGGGGCCTCGAAACACTCCTGACCCGTGTCGAGGCAGCGCTCGCCGAGATGATGGCGCCACTCGACGCGCTTATTCCTTACAATCGCAATGACCTCGTGGCGTTGTGGCACGAACGCGGCCTGGTCGAGTGCGAGGAGTTTGAAGCCGAGGGCACCCATATCCAGGGTCGCTTGCCCAGCGCACTCACGAGCCAGTTTGCCCATTTTGCCAACGGGAAGCCAAAAAAGCCAGGATCAAAATAACATATACCGTCCATATACGTTGGTATCCCCGGACATCGCAGCAATCCACATTGCATAAGGTCGGCTGTGCTCATAAGCGTCCACAGATGACACGGATGCAAAACAGACAAATATTGGCGGTATCAGTTTCATCTGTGGATCAATACCTCTACGGTCAGCGGCTTGTGTAGATCACGACTATAAAAGAAAGATGCTCCGTTACCTCAATCTCTTCTCGCTCTTTGCGCGTAACAGCTTGCAGGTTACGCTAGAATACCGCACCAATTTCGTCGTCGCCGCCTTTCAGAGCAGCTTCTGGCTGGTCTGGGGAATTGTGAGCGTGCTGATCTTTTTCCGCTTTACGGGGACTATCGGCGGCTGGACGCTGCCCCAAGTGCTGCTGGTGGTTGGCCTATTCCGCATCTTCGAAGGCGTAATTGATGGCTTGCTGCGACCCAATGTTACTCGGATTGTCGAGCACATCCAGAAGGGCACCCTCGATTTTCTACTGCTCAAGCCGGTAGACAGCCAGTTTATGGCATCGCTGCGCCAGATCAACCTGATGACCTTGCCCGATCTGATTGTCGGCGGCGTGCTGATTGTCTATGGCTTGTGGATGCAGAATATACTCCCCTCGTTGGTTCAACTCGCCATGTTTATCCTGTTGTTGTGCTGTGGGATAATCATCGCCTATGGCTTGTGGATGCTTTTGGTTACGACGGCCTTCTGGTTTGTGCGAATTGAGAATGTGGCCGAGTTACTGACCGCGATCTACGAAACCGGGCGCTTCCCCATCACCGCTTTCCAGACGGGGGTGCGGGCCATCCTCACGTTCATTGTGCCGATTGCGTTTATGACAACGTTTCCGGCAGCCGCGCTGCTAGGCCTCCTCGAACCCATCTACCTTGTCCTGGCGCCACTGATGGCCGGTGTTTTGTTCCTCGCGTCGCGGATCTTCTGGCGAATCGCCCTACGGTCGTATACCAGCGCAAGCAGCTAGCGTAACGTGTGTCACGACGTTGTGAACGACTGCACCAGCCACTCGAAATCCATTTGGGTCAACTCACCGTAGATGCGGATGCGCGGCAACGAGTAGCGATTGCGCTGATCCCAGGTCTGGAGAGTCGTGGTGGCGCTGGCATAGTCGGCTAGCTGTGCGAGTTCTGCCGTGGTGGCGTTGAATTTCCCGCCAGGGTAACAAAAGCTGCGGATAGGGATTTGCAATGCCGCCGCGAGGCGTTCGCCTGAGCCGGCAATTTCGGCATAGGCATTGGCCCTGTTCATCAGGGTTAGGTCGGAATGCGTGATGCTGTGTGCGCCGATTTCCATCCCCGCATTGTGCAAAGCGCGCAGCTCATCCCAGTTCATATACCCCGCTTGCCCGACAAAGCCGCTAACGATGTAAAACGTTGCCACAAAGCCATACTTCTGCAAAAGGGGCAGTGCTGTTGTATAGGCGTCGGCGTAACCATCGTCAAAGGTCAGGGCGATGGCACGCTTGGGGCAGGTCTGCGCGCCGCTCAAACAGTCGGCCAGCTTGTCCATTCGTATCGGAGTGTAGCCCTGGCGCGCAAGCCAGTCGAGCTGGTCGGCGAGTTGGTCGGCTGTGACCGACAGGTTGTATCCCAACGGGTCGATTGCGGATTCGACGCTGCGAACGTAGTGGTACATGAGGATTGGAATGAACGATCCAGCAGGAGGGCGGGCGCTCGTCACGACGGCGGCTGCGGGCGACGCCGGTGGAGGAGAAGCGATCTGCGCTGGCACAGCGATGCTGGGCAACTGCTCGGGTGTGGCGCTCGGCGGGATTACCACGAACGTTGCTGACAGTCCAGGGCTCTGTATCGGCGCGGAAAGCGCCGGTGTCGCTGTGGCGCTGTTGGCGGGCGCGGCGGCGACACTCGTATCCTCTGGGATGTTAGCGACCGTCGTCTGGGTTGGCGCAACAGGAAGGGCAGTGACATTGGCAGACGTTGCTGCCACTTCGATGGTGACCGCTGCTGCAACACGTGACTCGCCATCGAGCATGAGGTGCGCCGTTGGTAAGCTACGCGGAACGAAACGGGGAGACGGCGGCGAGATGGGCGACGCAAAAAAGATGAACAAGAGCGGCAGCAGCGCTATGATCAAGATGCGCTGAAAACGTGTCGGTGTTGGACGGCGAGCTTGTTTTTGAAGAGGCATAAATCGTTTGTCTGAACTGATCGTGTTGATACCGAAAGGCTTTGCTTCAGTCTGATAGCGCGAGGCCCAGCGCCTCACGGGCTGAGCCAACAACAAAGAGCGAGCCGGTGACGCAGATCAAGTCGGTGGTACGGGCTTGGACACGGGCCTCGGCCAGGGCCGCTGCGATGTCGGGAATAATCAGCGCCGGGGTGCGCAGGTACGGTCGCGCCGCGGCTGTGATCAGGTCAAGATCGGCATGGGCGCGCGGGTGACGCGACCGGGTAAGAATGAGCAGATCGGCGTGGGGCGCCAACGCGGCGACGATAGCGGGAATGTCTTTGTCACGCGATGTGCCGAGCACCAGGATCAAACGCTCGAAGCGGAATTCGGCGCGCAGCGCCGCCAGCAGCTTCTCGGCGGAGTCGCCGTTGTGCGCGCCATCGAGGATGGTCAGCGGCGCGTGCCCAACCACTTCTAGGCGACCCGGCCATTGCGCGGTGACCAAGCCCTGGGCCAGAGCACTATCAGGGAGCTCCCACCCTTGTTCACGGAGCAGGCATGCTGCGCCCAGGGCGAGCCGAGCATTTTCGTGCTGGAATGATCCGCGCAACGCCGCCGGAACCGGCGTGACGGGATAGGCCGCTTGCAGATTGTAGCTTGTGGGCTGCATGGCTTCATCGTCGAGCGCTAATCTATAGTCTCCGATCCCGCTTTCGGCAGCGACCCAGAGCGGCGACCCAACATCCGCGGCGACCCGGAGCAAAACCGCTGCGGCTTCGGGCGCTTGCTGAACAGTCACCGCCGGAACGCCAGCTTTCATAATGCCGGCTTTGTTGTCGGCAATCTCGGCCAGGGTAGCGCCTAGGACATTCATATGATCATAGCTGATCGAGCTGATCACCGAGACGAGCGGTGTGATCACGTTGACGACATCATAACGCCCGCCCAGCCCGACTTCAAGAACGGCCAATTCAACGCCGCGCTCAGCAAAGTGGCGCAGCGCGATGGCAAAACCTAGGTCGAACGTCGAAGGCCGGCCATACGTCGCAACGTTAAAATTCTCCACGGCGGGGCGCAGCCACTCGACCAGTCTGATCAGTTCCTCGGCGCTGATCAACTGGCGGTCTACCTGGATGCGCTCGCGGTAGCTGTTGAGGTGAGGCGATGTCCACAGGCC
>JAKSDJ010000732.1 GCA_022360155.1 Chloroflexales bacterium
CGCTTGGCCGGCGTCTCCGGGTCTTTCGCCGGCAGGATGTTGGCAGGCGTGGAAGGTGTTGGGGCGGACGCTTGCTGTTCGGTAGATGGGCGCTGAAACAGGCTCGCGCGGGTCAGGCGCGCGGCGATCGGCGTTGGCACGATGTCGTCTTCTGCGCCAGGCGGCGGCGTGAACACGAGTGGTTCGCGGCTGGATGGCGATGCGGCTGGCGTCTCCGGGCGGCGCGGTCCGCTCCACGCGATTGTCCAGAGTTGAGCCAATCGCTGGCCCATTCCCGCCAGCAGTTCGTGTAGCGTAATATTGAAAGTCAGCATCACGCCAGCCAAGCCTAGAACGATGACCACCAGCAGAGCAGTCGGGCGCCCGATTGCTGCGTCGAGCAGATCGACGAGGGTATAACCGATCAAGCCGCCGCCCTCGCCAAATCGTTCGGCCAGGGCAATACTATGTTTAGGAAACTCCAGCAAGGCGAGCAGCGCACCCAGGATGAGAAACGTCCCAACGACATTCGCGCCGGTGAGTTGCGCATCGCGCATACGCTCCTGGATCAAAATTGCGATGCCAAGAATCCCCAGCGTCAGCGGCACAACCAGCGCTCCGCTGCCGAAAGCTTGCTGGACAACCGTGAGATAAACGGAACCTACTCCTCCCGCTGTGCCTGTAACGAAGAAGATAAGCGTCCCCAGGGCAATCGTGATCAGCGCCAGAGCGAAGAGCTCGCGTTGATGCTCAGGTCGCAGAGTTAATTCAAAGCTGCTTCGTTGCTTCTGTGCGCCCCTGCCTGAAGATCTGCGACCCGATGATCGCGTGGATGCTGTCTTCCGGCTTCTGCTTGTTGACTTGTTGCCACTGCCCCTGGTTGCCATCATACTCTCCGATTGCCACACAAATCACACAACGACAGCGCGGCGCGATATTGATATCAGGTGGTTGTATTGGCGTTTTGATTATAGCACATCCGCGCGGATGAAGAGAGGTTGCCACCTTTCTTTATGGCCTATAGCGGGATCGTGCCGGCGTACCAACGCCGGGGAATCTATGGCGCGTTTCTCCGCGCCTTCTTGCCCTACCTCCACGCGCTTGGTTACGAGCGCGTCACCAGCAACCACATGGTCAACAACCGCTTAGTGTTGATTGCCAAGCTCAAAGCCGGGTTCTTCATCACGGGCGTAACCCTTGACGAACGCTACGGCGCGCAGGTGACGCTAACCCACTTCTTTTACCCCGACCGGCGGACCGGTTTCGCGCGCGCCTACAGTGTGGAAGATTATTCAGGCGCCCCGGATTATCGCGGCCTACTGACCAACTGACTGGATCATCTCGACCCGATTGCCAAAGGGGTCGCGGAATTCGAAGCGTTCATAACCAGGAATGGGAATCGAATCGATGATCGAGATGCCGTGCTGTTCCAACCGAGCCTGCCACCCTTCCAAATCATTCACATGATAGGCTAAATGCGCCTTGGTGACTTCGCGATCCACGCCGTACTCAGTGCCGATGTGGATCTGTGTATCGCCGACTTGGACCCAGAATCCGCCACGATGTTGCAACGATTCCGGTTTGGGGATTTCGGGCAGTCCCAGAACTTCGCAATAAAAGGAGCGTCCTTCGTTCTCTGCGCCGCAGGGGATGGTGATCTGCGCATGATGCAGACGAATAATCATCAAAGCACCTCTGTATTGAATATCCACATACAAACGATAGCCTATCGAAAGTCGTTGTAACGAACATACCGGACCTGTTTCCAACAATGTCTGCTCATTGCCGAAAACAAGTCCGGTATCTCAAATGAAATCACGCTATGATGCATACAACATACAAGGGCAGGGCCACAAGGGCGGTTGTGTGTTGTACGCTTTACAATCACGCTGTACCCATTACACTTCCATCACCACCGGCAATACCATTGGGCGACGTTTCGTCTCGCGATAGAGGAATTCACTGACAACGTCTTTGATCTTGCGGTTGACAAAGGAGTTATCGATCTGGGTTGTTTCGGCGCCGTTGGTCAGACTCAACGCGTCGCGGACTGCGACTTTGGTAGCCTCAATCAAGTCCTGGCTTTGACGCATGTATACAAAACCGCGTGAAACCACATCCGGCCCGGCGACGAGCTTGCCGGTCGTGCTTTCGATACTGACCACAACCATCAGCATGCCATCCTTGGCGAGCATCTGGCGGTCACGCACCACCACATTGCCCACATCACCGACCGTTGTGCCGTCAACATAGATATATCCAACCGGCGCTTTGCCAACAATCTTGCCGTAGTTGCGGCTGAATTCCATAATGGAGCCGCCCTCGGCAAGCATCACATTCTCGGATTTAAAGAAGCCTCCCATTCCCATCGCTAGGCGGCGATAGAGCATCAAGTGGCGATAATCGCCATGGAATGGTACAACAAATTCGGGGCGCAGCAGCGCCAGCACCATCTTCAGCTCTTCCTGCGCTGCGTGACCAGAGACATGTACGCCGGCGCCCGAGCCGTAAATCACATCTGCGCCCAGCCGGAACAGGTTGTTGATCACCCGGCTGACCGAGACCTCGTTGCCAGGGATCGGCGTAGCCGAAACCACCACCGTGTCGCCATCTTTAATCTTGACGTTGGGATAGTCCCGGTTGGCCATCCGATTGAGGGCTGACATGGGTTCGCCCTGGCTGCCCGTACAAACGATTGCCACCTGATCATCAGAATAGGCGGCCATCTCGTGCGGGCGAATCAGCGTGCCTTCTTCGGCGCGGAGAAAGCCCAACTCGATAGCAATCTTGCTGTTGTTCTCCATGCTTCGCCCGGTGAGCACAACCTTTCGCCCATAGGCTTCAGCCGAGTCGATGACCTGCTGAACCCGGCTAATATTCGAGGCAAAGGTTGCCACGATGATCCGGCCCGGTGCAACGGCGAAGATATTGTCGAATGCCTCGCCAATTGTTGACTCACTCGGCGTATACCCCTGGCTCTCCACGCGCACACAATCGGTAATCAACGCCAAGGGATTACGCTGGCCAAATTCAGCTATTTTGGCAATGTCGGTCGGTTTGCCATCAACAGGGGTGTGATCGAGTTTCCAGTCGGTCAGATAGATAACAAGGCCAGCCGGGGTTGTGACGCCATATCCGACTGCATCGGGAATTGAGTGGGCGATGTGGAATGGTTCGACGACGAAATTCTCGGTAACAGAGAATTTTTTACTATCGTCAATGGTGATCAAAGTCGTTTTATCGAGCAATCGATGCTCTTTCAGCTTGCCCTTGGCCATCCCCAATGTCAGACGTGTACCATAAATGGGCGGAAACCCCAAATCAGCTATCAAATGCGGCACTGCGCCAATATGGTCTTCGTGGCCATGAGTCAGCAGAATACCTTTAATATTGTCTGTTTTCTCGCGCAAATACGTAATATCGGGCAAGACCAGATCTACGCCGAGCATATCAGCTTCAGGGAACATCACCCCGCAGTCAAGGATGATAATCTCATCGTCATATTCCAACACCCACATGTTGCGTCCCACCTCTCCAGCACCGCCAAGGGCGAGGGCGCGCACTCGATTTTTTGCCATAGTCTTCATTGAGAAGTCGGGTTCCAGTTCGCGCGACAACGGTCCAGACTTCATCTCCTTTCTACATACCCAATAGGGCCGCACCAGACTCACCTATGCACGTGAGTGGATGCAGCCTATCCATTGCTTCTATATATTTTTAGGAGCCGCCATTGCGCAGGGCGACCCATAGTCACTCGAAATCACGTTGTGTTACGTGCTTATTGTTTCGGCTTGCTGGACCTGACCGAGAATAGTTGCCCGTCGGGAGATCTCCGCCAACAATTCATCGCGCGACTCCAGGCCTGCATAAATCGGCAGTTTATTCCGCCCATAGGCCTGAGCGTGGAGAAAGCGCAATACGGGGTTGGGGATCTGCTTGGCATGATCTCCAGCAACCAGCAACTCGTCCATCGGCTCATCGCTATCGTCATCAACACGCCGAATGGCTTTGATTGCATCCCAAGGGTATGTCACAGTCAAACCTAACGATTGAAAGCGCAGGCCTTCATCGACAGGGGTATAACTGGCAGCCCATTCTTCCACTAAATTCCACACAAGCAAGGGTGTAGCTACAATAAGGACAAGCATGAGGAGCGCAGGAACCAGTTGGCTAATATTCAAGCCTTGCTCGATACTTGCGCTGAGCGTGGACCAGAAGAACCGCGGATCATAACTGATATTCAGCGTGCTGCGGAAACTCCACAGCGCAAAACCCCAAATAACGACCGCACCAACAAGCAAGATCAGGGTCGTGCGTCGTCCAGCGGCAGACATGCGATACGTCTTCATTATCAAGTAGAAATCATAATGGATCGACAGCCAATAAGAAACACAAAAAACGGCGGTACAATGATGGATTTGCTGTCTGTAACTATCAAAAAAGACTTAACTGTTCCATTGGCGGCTCGTCGTCGCGCGGTTCTGCGCTGGCCGCCTCACGTTCTGCTTGAGCCAGGATCTCGGGCAAACGCCGGAAATCCGCTTCGATCAATGGTCGATTCTGCGGCTGGTGCAGAGCGGCGGCTGGATGCATCATCGGCACGAGCAATCGTCCGTTGACGTTGCGCGGCTGCCCGTGAATACGCGAAATCTTCTCACCTGGCAAAAAGAGCGCCATCGAGTAGCGCCCAAGGGTGACAATGATCCGCGGATCGATGGCCTCGATTTGCGGGAAGAGATAGGTGCTGGTGCAGGTTTTTACCTCGACAGGCAACGGATCACGGTTCTGCGGCGGGCGACACTTGACGACATTGGTGATGAATACATCGGCACGACGCAACCCAGCCATTGCCAGCAACTCGTCGAGAAACTGCCCCGAGGGGCCGACAAAAGGCCGACCTTGGCGGTCTTCGTGAAACCCTGGGCCTTCTCCAACTAGCACAATCTTTGCATCGGCAGGCCCTTCGCCTGGAACAGCTTTGACACGGCTATGATGAAGATCGCAAAGCGTGCAACTATGTACCTCTTGCGTGATTGTCTGTAGCGCCGGTAATGTCACGGTGTATCTCTCTAACCTTATATTCTTTAACCTTAGATGTGGTGTTAAGCTCTTTAGTATTATACTCTAAAACCCCCTTCTTCTTCAAGAAGTAGGATTACAAAGAGGCTGCCTACAAAGTATCTACGACAGTTTGTAAGCAAAATGAGCGTCACGCGCTCGCCATTCGGGTGTCTGGCATCTATGCCCGAATGGCGACTCTAATAGTTCGCAAGATGAATAGAAGCGCCGCCTAGGTACCAGGCGGCGCTCCGCTGTAAAAGGCTTCAGTTATCTGCCCGGCATAGGACGGAGGTCGTATGTGCGTGTCATTTCACCAACAGCTCTCTCACGTGATGACTAGAACGATCCCCCTCGGTCAACTGTAGCGAGCAGAATTAGCTCACAGGCGCCAATCGGCGATTATGACGGAAGCGCTTATCGGAATTCTTCGGCGACATGTTGGCGCCACTGCCAGGCGCCGCTGAAATGTTACTCGACTGCTTGTGTACCTGCACATGGCTAAGTTCTATGTCCATATCAAGTATGTTTCCGCCCCCTTGGAGGTGTACGAGTTCAGTGTAGTGGCCATTCTGTTGCAGCAACTCATTGTGGCGGCCCCGTTCGATGATCTGGCCCTGCTAGAACACAGAATCATGTCGGCGTTGCAAATAGTAGCCAAGCGGTGGGCGATGATGATGGTCGTGCGCCCGCGCATCAGGCGTTCGAGCACGGTCATGACCTCGTGCTCCGCCTTGGCATCGAGGGCCGCAGTGGGCTCATCCAGGATCAGAATCGGCGCATCCGCATAGAATGGCGCGCGCAATCGAAATGCGTTGACGCTGACCGCCTGACAGGGTCGCGCCGCGTTCGCCAATGACCGTGTCGTAGCCCTGCGGCAACTGACTGATAAACTCGTGGGCGTTGGCCGCTTGCGCCGCCGCAATAATCTCGCTCATAGGGGCATCAGGCCGGCCATAGGCGATGTTGTCTCGGATCGAACTGGCGAACAAGATGGGGTCTTGCGTCACCAAGGCGATTTGCTTGCACAAGTCGCGCAGGCGAATCGTGCAGATATCGCTCCCATCGAGCAGGACGCGCCCACGAGAAACATCGTAGAAGCGCAGCAGCAAATTCGCAATCGTGGACTTCCCGGCACCAGTATGACCAACCAGGCCAAGAGATCTAATCGTCGTTTTCTTCCTCGTCTTCTTCATCTGCACAACTATCGCCTAAAAAATCGTCTTCTACGTCGGGCGGGAAGCCTTTGGTCACGAGGTAATCAAGGCTAGCTCCAATATCCGTTCGTCCGGCGCCCAACTCTTCTTTGTATGCAGGATTCAAGTGGTCCAAGGATCGCGCCGTCTTGCCGATCAGCGTCGCCACATCGAGAACCGTAGCTTCAGGTGCAATGCTACGGATAAGCGCAGCCTGGCCGGAAACAAATGGGGTCGCCATCGAGGTGCCGCTCCACCATGCGTAGCCAGCGATCGGGAAGGCGCTCTAGATCGACTCGACGGGGGCGGCGATATTGATCCAATCGCCGAAGTTTGCAAAACTTGACTTGAGATCGTTTGGATTGACCGACGTTACTGCCAGCGTACATTCGGCGGCGGCGGGATATTGTTCCTGGCTATTGTTCTTGTTGCCAGCAGCCGCAACAATCACGACACCGCGCCGGGTTGCACGCTGAATAGCCTCCTGCAGCATGTCCGACTCTAGGGTTGTTCCCAAGCTGAGGTTGATAACATGCGCACCATTACTGCTAGCATAGTCGATGGCTTCGGCAATGCTAAAAAAATCGCCAAGACCTTCAGTATCTAACACGCGCAGCGGCATAATCTGGGCATCGGGCGCTACGAGGTGGACAACCCCGGCGGCATGGGTGCCGTGGCCGACCATTTCGTCTACTATGCCATCCCCATCGTCGTCGATGTGGTTTGCGATATCATCGGGGATGGTGTCGCCATCTACAAAATCGTATCGCGCTGCCGTCAGGCTGCCCGCCAGTTCCGGATGTTGCAGTTGTATGCCCGTATCGAGGATGGCAACCACCACGCCATCACCACGACTGATCTGCTGAGCGCTCGTTATGTCGAGCATATCCAGAGCGTACTGTTCGACGAAGGGAACCCGATCATACCCGCCCCATGCGCCGATACTACGCGGATCGCCTTCTAACAACTCGCCGATGAAATTTGGTTCGGCATAGCGTAGACGCAGATCGTCTTCCATCTCATCGATAAGTTCCGTGACATCTTCCTGTTGGTGTGCGCCCAGCAGGAAGATCCGCATTTCTGGAGCAAGCGTGTCGATGGTGTAGGTGCCATAGTCGGCGTTGATATCATCGATCGTGGCGCGCGTCTTAGATTTCAATTTGACTACAAGCTCATTGCTCACATACTCTTCTTTGTCATCATCTGCATAGTCGTCATCTGCATATGCCCTACGGGCTTGCGTAGAGAACATAGTTAGGAATAAAAGTACCAAGACCGACAATCCAATAGTGATGAACTGTGGGAGCCATATTTGTCTATTCATCGAACTTCCTCCTGTATGTGGAGCGAATTCCGTGTTCTCATTCAACATGCCGCGATCACCGATAACGGGCTTTCTGAGGCTTGTGCTAACCCAGTAACTACACTTTTCCCACCAATATAAAAGGCGCCCAATAGTATGGATGTGGAGCGTGCGCTTTGATGGCCAACTGCGCTGCGCGCAACGCTGCTGCCGGTTTCGCGCCGCGCCGCAGTTGGGTATAGATGTGAACCGCTAGGGCGGCTGTCGTATCATCCTGGGCCAGCCAGAGGCTGACCATCAGGGTTGTGGCGCCGGCGCCGAGCAATGCTCGTGTCAGCCCAACAATTTCGTCGCCGCCCAGCACCTGGCTGCGCCCCGATTCGCAGGCGCTCAGCATCACGAGGGCGCCGGAAAGATCAAGCGACAATGCATCCGCAGCAGTAAGCCAGCCATCGTGTAATTTGAGCGCCGAAAAGGAAGGGTTATCGCTGCGAAAGAGGCCATGACATGCCAAATGAATGATATCGCAGTGGGGAGCTTCGGCACGCAGGGCTGCCAGAGTGGCTTGTTCATCGAGGTAGACAACAGCGCCATCCAGTTGCTGTGCGACGGTGTGTACTTCCTCCGCGACGGCAGGGATCGATGGATCGGGGACGCCGAGGACGAGCGCGCGGCCTGTATGACGCGGCGAACGTTGCCGACACAGCGCCAGTAGCGTTACGCTAGGGGTATACATAACCTCGAATCGTTCGATCAAATAGTTTTGCCCGTCGAACAGCGCATGGAACGGCACGCGATGCAGCGGACCATGGGGGACAATCACCAGTTGCGGCGAGCTGCCGCCCCCATTGTGTGCAGGGCTAATCATCTCGTCCAGGAATGGCATAAGCGGGGCCGCCAGTTCTGCGTACAACGCACTGAGAACCTGCTGCGCCGACTGTTCGAGGAGCGCTGTATGCTCTGTGACAAAGGTCTTCCCGGCGCGAAACCTGCCCCACTGAATCTCAAGCCGCTGGAGCAAAGTTTGGATCTGTGCCAGCGTACTAAACGGTCCTACTGCCTTGATCGCGTCACGCGTACAAATGAACGCAACGATCTCAGCGCCGACACTATAGTAAGCGAGTAGCGCTCCCGTAGCCGGCGACTGGTCTTGGAGCGTGGCAAACGGAAGCGCAAGCATAGCAAGATCCGGCGAGGTTGCAGTTGCAGTGATTTGCAAGTGGAGGCGACGAATCTCCTGCTCGAGTTCGACAGCGCGCGCGTGCAATTCTGCGACATGCACCTTATGTCGTTGAAGGATAGCGCTGCCGAGTAATTCGTCATAGACTGCGTGTAAATCAGCCTGAAGCGACTGAAGTTGCGTTAGGAGGCCGCCGTTGGCGGGTGTCGCGGGAGCGGCACGAGTCCCGCTAATCAACATTTCAACCAGCGCGCGTGACTTGGCACGTTCGACAATCGTGAAAGCTTGCTCAATACTCGCAGTATCATCGCGACTCAGGAAGAGCCGCACTAGATCCTCGTAAGCGGCGGTTTTGTCGTGTAGGAACGACACACGCAGCGTCTCATGCGCCATCGCGCCGCGCCATTGTTCGATCTCGTCGATGGCCGCCAATAACAGCGCTTGCGCTTCCTGGTCTCGTCCTTGTAGCATCCGTATATGACCAATGCGTTGGTTCAAACGATAGCGCAGATGCGGTATCGCCAGGGTCTGCGCCAGCCATTGAGCGGCGCGCAGATGAGCTTCTGCCGCGTCGACATTGGGCAAGAGCACATCGGCAAGACGCATATGAGCATACACCAGTTGCACGGGCCATTCATTGTCGGCAACTAGCGCCAAGGCTTGTTGCGCAGTTTCTAAGGCGGCTTGGCGCGCGCCGCGGGCGGTGAAGAGCGCTGCTTGTTCCAACAAGACACTGGCATGTAGAGGCAGATTGCCAGTCTGGGCGAACAACTCAGCGGCTTCGGTAAGCGCGTGTTCAGCGTCCTGGAAGTGCGCCAGGGTATGTAGCGCTGCCCCCATACCCCAGAGTGCACGGGCGCGGTCGTGCGGCATATCTGCGTTACGGAGCAACTGTTCGACCTCACGATAGGCGGCCAGAGCTTCCGGATAAAGGTTAAGCGCCAGATACGCGGCAGCCGTGTCGAGCAATAGTATGTGTTTATCGGTAAGGGCGTCGAGCGGCGCGAGCAGGCAACGGGCTTGCTCGAACGCGGCGAGGCTACAGGTATATTGGCCGAGCAGAAGGTGGGCATTCCCGCTGTTGAGCAAGGCTTCGGCGTGGAGTAGCGTCAGGCCAGTGGTGGCGAAGATCGCCGCGGCATGCTCGAAAGCCGCAAGCGCCTCGCTGCTTCGGCCTAGGCCCAGCAGCACAACGCCACGGTTATTGCTTATTTCGCCAAGCCGCTCGGGCATCTGTAGGAAGCGATAGTTTTCCTCGGCGCAAGCATATGCAGCGAGCGATTCGTCGTAGAGACCGATCTGTTCGTAACAAGCGCCACGATTCTGATGCACCATCGCGGTCAATAGACTGACACTCTCTAGCGCCGGCTGATCTGCGCTCCCCACCGATAGCGCAAGATCGTGAAAGACGGTTTGACCCACGGCCAATGCTTCTTGATACCGTCCCAACTCTTTGAGCACGTGCATAAGCCCGGCATTGGTGCGTAACGCTTCGAGCGTTTCACCCATGGCGCTATAGCCTTCGCGTGCAGTTTCGATCAGCGTGATGGCGGTTTCGAACTCGGCGTTAATGGCGTGGGCTTGGGCGCGAATATACGCCGCTCGTGGCACGGCGCTTGGTGCAGTCGCGCGCTCGGCCAGATCGGCGCAAAGAACCGCCAACTGTCGTCCCTTGCCTGGATCGCCGCGGACGAGTTGGGCGGCCATATCAAGTAATGCGTGCAGCCCCCGCCCATTGAGCAGATGGGCAGCCGCAAGTTCTGCCGCTTGCTGGTCAAGCGTCGGCAAGGTGAGCAAATGCTCAACTAGTCTAGTATCGACCTCTGCAATGGGCGACTCACGCATGACCTGCACCAGTTATAGGAATACGCCACCAGTGCAGGATGAAAGAAACAGCTTCTCAATAGCATCGAGCGCTTTGGCTAAAGGGATAGCGGCAAGCGTCAATTGTTTCTTCATCGAGGGTACAGAAAAGTTCATGGCTTTATTACACCTCTGAATCCTAACACATACTATGCCGAATCTAGGCTACATGTACAACTCAACGGGTGCGATCAGCACGTCGAATGCGTCGGTGTTCAATATGAGTTCATAGACCCCAGACGCAATCGCCTCGAAGCTGAATTCACCAAGTTCATCGGCGAAAACAGCGCTAAGTTCATCACCGTTACGCAACAAATGAACATGAAACTGCTCAACCGCTACGTCACTTTTGGGAAAGACCTGTCCGCTGATGGCAAGGCTTTGATCAGAAGAGTGCGGCAATATGGTGAGCGCAAGATCGGCGACTTCAGATGTATAGAACACATGTCGCTGGGCTATTGGCCCACTCGCCGTGCGAACACCGCTGAACCCTGGTTGGAAACTGCTGTCGAAGAGAGACATCGCTATGATTTGACGGCGCATCGTGGATAAACGCTGGCGCCGTGCATAAGCGGCAAAGCGTTGCACCAGCAGCGCATGCGTCGCGGGCGGCGGTGAATCAAGAGTCGTCGTCGAGCTGATTTGGCGAAATGCACGCAACCAGGCGACAATGGACTGGGTCTCTGAGCTGGCTTGCTCAAGCTGCTCATTGACTATCTTTGTGTCTTCTTCAGACAAACGATCTTCTACCCAGTCAAGCAGACATGCAAAACTAAGTTGAGGTTGATCGCGCATACTGTTTCTCCTGATACCAAGACGCATTCTGAAAGGCAATCTCGTAGCGCACCGTGTGTAGCTTTGCATAGCTGCAGAGTTCTGAGTTTGAATGCGGATTGGTATAC
This sequence comes from Chloroflexales bacterium, assembly GCA_022360155.1. Taxonomy (GTDB): domain Bacteria; phylum Chloroflexota; class Chloroflexia; order Chloroflexales; family Chloroflexaceae; genus JAKSDJ01. The sequence continues at coordinate 11,482 of JAKSDJ010000732.1, forward strand.
AAACATACATTGCTTTTAAGATTGTTTCTACCTATGTAAAGGTATGCGTCTCAAGATGACAGAAAATACAAAAAAACTCTTTTCAGCTCACAATTCTTGCAATAGTTGTTTGAGGCGTTCCAAACAGCGTGCACGAGTCGGGCCAATACTGCCGAGCGGCATATGCAAGCGTGCGGCAATATCAGCATAAGACGGTGTCGGTTGCTCGAAGTAAAGTGCTAGCAGGAGCGTCCGGCAGCGTTTCTCTAATTGAGAAAGACCTTGATTGAGCCACTCGATTAGTTCGAAAAGCTCCATTGGGTTGGGGGCGGTTTGACCAAAGAGTGAGGAATTCTCATAAAAATAATCGTCCTCGCTAATGTATTGGCGATTGTGCTGCAAGGCGCGCCAAGTGTAGCGCCTTGCCACTGTAGCTAGCCAGGAACTCAAGCGACTATCGTCTCTAAGCGTATCTAAACGCTGGATCAGGGCAGTGAAGGTAAGCTGTACGATATCGGCGGCGTCGTCACGGGAAAGACCGTAGTTCAGGGGTATTGAAAACACTAGGCGTTCGTACTTGTGTAAGAGTTTTTCCCACGCTTGTACATCGCCTCTACGGCACGCCAGGATCAAGGTTTGATCGGTCTCGTTCGATATTTCCATACCATAGCCTTCGTTTATGAAGCTAGCAGGGTGGAATGTACTACTTGGCGGCTTTGGCTATTGTTTGTGTCTTTTTGGAAACCCTGCAACAACGAGAGTGTCTACGATAGGGCGTCGTCAAGATCTAAGGCGAACGCATAAATGCTCCAATGCCTCTGTCGATGATCTCCAATCAACAATACATCCGCTCCATGCCGCTCTCCCATTGGCGAGCTATCTACTCACTAACGCGACGCTGATATAGTGCGAATACTGATAGAGCATCCCTACAGCTTTCCTAACTGTATTAAGACAATACATGCTGCGTCTGCCAGTAATACCACTGATATACTATCGAATGTTGGTTAGACACATTCGACTTCACACGACACATGGCAGGCAAAATCGGAATACACTGTCTGATGGAACAAAGTGATTATACCGCAATTACATGAACGGTGCATAATCCTTGTAATGAAGCTTGATGAACACAATGTAAGATGTATAAGCGGCGAAATCTTTATCATGTTATGTTCGGTCTTTTGGGCTTTTAAGTAATGATTCACCTGTCAAAGCAGATAAACAAGGTCTTTTTGTGACGTCCATTATAAACGGTTTTTCTTTTTTTGGGCGCATAGAGCAATCACAATTGACTCACGGGTTTGAAATATATACGACATGCTGCCGCTATCCAATGTCTAATCATGCTGGTCGTACTCCCTATACACGTCGTTACAATTGAGATGGATTTGCTATAGCGCCCTGTGATATTCGCGAACTTCGCGTAGCGTCGCCGCGAGACGCTTTTCGCACCATCATCTGGGCGTTTGTCTGAAAAGCCCCTTCAAGACCTGATAGGTGCGGCATCCACACTCCCTGCATTCCCCAAACAAATCAAAGCGCCGCGCCTGTTAGGTCTGGGGTCGGGTTCGAGCCTTTTCAGACAGCTTCTGAGGGGCAATCTGCAATTCTGCTATGATTTTTTGGTATCATGACACATGTATGTGATTAGTACTACAATGAGACTTCCCGACCCACCTCGTTGGAACACCGTCGACCATGTCACCCTGAACGAAGCGCAGGGTCTCGCACCCGCCTCCCAGGAGATTCGTCACGTCGTGCAGCATGACATGGCGCGTTGTAGTATTAGATACAGTATGGCCAGTTCGAAATCTGCTTGAAGTAGTGTTATATGCTTACAAGTATCAGGATAATAATTCCGATGACAAGAGAATGCGGCGTAGATACTGTGCTAGTACTACAACGAGACTTCATCCTGCA
>JAKSDJ010000079.1 GCA_022360155.1 Chloroflexales bacterium
ATCCGTCGCGCAATCGCGGAGCGCCATGACATCCGCGTTCACGCCATTGTCTTGCTCAAGACCGGATACATTCCCAAAACATCGAGTGGGAAGATCCAACGCCATGCTTGCCGCGCTGGATTCATTGCCGGCACACTCGACGTCCTGGAGAAATAATATATGACCATCCAGCCTTCTGAGAGGAGAATGCACACCCCGTTGGCTAATGGAACCAGCCCATCTCATCATCCAACGCCAGATGCCGTTGCGATTCAGGCCTGGTTGGCAGCGCAGATTGCCGGTCTCCTTGCGATTGATGTGGACGAGATCGATGTACAATCGTCCTTCGAGAGCTTTGGGCTCTCCTCTCGCGAGGCGGTTGCGCTATCCGGCGATCTTGAAGAGTGGCTGGATCGGCGGCTCTCACCAACCCTGGTCTACGAATATCCCTCTATTGTAACCCTGGCCGACTATCTGGCGAACGGCGCCAGCGTTGTGACCCCGGCTGCCCCGTTCGAACCGAAGCGGCAGCCAACCACGGAGCCAATCGCGGTTATTGGTATTGGCTGTCGTTTCCCTGGCGCTGATGGCCCGCAAGCATTCTGGCGCTTGCTGCACGACGGCGTCGATGCGATTAGCGAAGTTCCACCAGATCGCTGGGACATCGAGGGCGTGTACGACCCTGATCCAGCCACGCCCGGCAAGATGAGCACGCGCTGGGGCGGTTTTCTGGAACGCGCCGATATGTTCGATGCCCGCTTCTTCGGGATTTCGCCCCGTGAGGCGACGCGGATGGACCCGCAGCAGCGCATCCTGCTCGAAGTCGCCTGGGAGGCGCTGGAAGACGCCGGGCACGCGCCGGAGCGTTTGGCGGGCAGCAGCACGGGCGTCTTCGTCGGGGTCAGCAGCAATGATTATGCCCTGCTGCAATATGGCGACCCCGCTACGGTCGACGCCTACGCCGGAACTGGGAATGCCGCCAGCATCGCCGCCAACCGCCTCTCCTACACGCTTGACCTGCGCGGCCCCAGCATGGCGGTGGATACCGCTTGCTCCTCGTCGCTGGTGGCGATCCACCTGGCTTGCCAGAGCTTGCGCAGCGGCGAGTTGTCCCTGGCGCTGGCCGGCGGGGTGAACCTGCTCCTGGCCCCGGAGTTGACGATGACCTTCTCGCAGGCGCGGATGATGGCTGCCGATGGGCGCTGCAAAACCTTCGATGCCAGCGCCGACGGCTATGTGCGCGGCGAAGGATGCGGCGTAGTTGTGCTCAAGCGGCTCTCTGACGCACAGCGTGACGGCGACCCAATTCTGGCTCTGATCTGTGGTTCGGCGGTCAACCAGGACGGCCACAGCAACGGCCTGACCGCGCCCAACGGCCTGGCTCAGCAGGCGGTTATCCGCGCTGCGTTGGCCGACGCCAATCTCTTGCCCGACCAGATCGGCTATGTCGAAGCCCACGGGACGGGGACGATTCTGGGCGATCCGATTGAAGTTCGCGCTTTGAATGCGGTGCTGGGGCAACGTTCTACTGGCCAGTCTTGTACGCTTGGCTCGGTGAAGACCAATATTGGTCATCTCGAAGCCGCCGCCGGCGTTGCCGGGCTGATCAAGGTTGTGCTGTCGCTCACGCACGAGACAATTCCAGCGCACTTGCATCTGCAAAGCCTCAATCCCCACATCTCGCTTGACGACGCGCCACTGACGATTGCGACCGAGGCGCAGCCCTGGCCGCGCCAGAGTGTGCGCCGCTATGCGGGGATCAGCTCGTTTGGCTTTGGCGGGACGAATGCCCATGTGATCATGGAGGAGGCGCCGCTCCAACCCCCCCCGGCGGCTACGTGCGAGCGTCCACAGCATCTGCTCGCCCTGAGCGCCCGCGATGAAACAGCCCTACGTGCATCGGCGCAGCGCTTTGCCGCACACCTAGCAGCGCATCCCGAGCTACCCCTCGCTGATGTCTGCTTTACCACCAACAGCGGGCGGGCTGCCCTGGCCCAACGCCTGATTCTGACGGCAGAGACGACCACGCAGGCGTGTGACCAACTGGCGGCCTTTGCGACTGGGCAAGCGGCGGCAAATCTGAAAACGACCCACATACAGCGTGGGGAACGCCCGAAAGTCGCTTTCCTGTTCACCGGACAGGGCGCCCAGTACGCCGGTATGGGGCGGCGCTTGTACGAAACCCAGCCGATCTTCCGGGCTACGCTCGAAGAGTGCGCCAAACTGCTCGAACCTTATATGGATCGCCCCTTGCTCGGATTGCTCTTCGCCGACAATGGCGAGAGCGCTCTGCTCAATGAAACGATCTACACGCAGCCCGCCCTCTTTGCTCTGGAATACGCCCTGGCCCAGATGTGGCTGGCATGGGGCGTCAAGCCCGACTACGTGTTGGGCCATAGTGTGGGCGAATATGTCGCGGCCTGTATCGCCGGCGTGTTCAGCCTGGAGCACGGCCTACGCCTGATTACCGAGCGCGGTCGCTTGATGCACGCGCTGCCGCAAGGCGGTATGATGGCGACGGTCTTTGCCAGCGCGGAGCGGGTCGCTACCGCCTTGACGGACTATCCGCACTCGGTGCGCTCGGTTGGGGGACGCAACGGCGTCGACCTCCATATCGACGTGGCGTCGATTGCCGGCGTCAACGGGCCAACCAGTACGGTTATCTCGGGCGAAACCGAGGCGGTGCAGGACGTGCTGCGCTATTTTGCGACAGAAGGAGTCGAGACGCGACCCCTGGTGGTTTCGCACGCTTTTCACTCGCCGCTGATGGACCCGATCCTCGACCAGTTCGAGCAGACCGCACGCCAAATTGATTTCTATGCGCCATCTATCCCGCTGGTCTCCAATTTGACCGGACAGGTCGTCAACGCCGATACTATTCTCAATACCAACTACTGGCGGCAGCACTTGCGCGAACCGGTGCAGTTCCTGGCCGGTATGCGGGAGCTGGCCGCGCGGGACTGCACGATTTTTCTCGAAATCGGCCCGGCGCCGGTGCTGAATGGGATGGGCAAGCGTTGTGTGCCGGAACATACGGCGACCTGGCTGGCATCGCTGCGGCAGAAGCAGGATAGCTGGCGTGTGCTGCTCGATAGCCTGGGCGAGTTGTTCCTCCATGGCTATCCGGTGGACTGGGCCGGCTTCGACCGCGATTACCCGCGGATGAAGCTGCATTTGCCGACCTACCCGTTTCAACGTGAGCGGTTCTGGTTCGAGCCGACGCGGAGTAAGACGCCGCTCCGCGCCAGTACGCAAACATTCCCTCAAGTCGACGAACATCCGCTGCTCGGGCGGCGGTTAGCCTCGCCGCTGCGGGCTGTCCAGTTCGAGACGCAGATCGGCCGCCAGGCGCTGAAGCCGTTTCTGAACGGGCACAGCCAGGGCGCGGCGCTGGAGGTTCCGGAGACGTATTGTGTTGCTGTAGCGCAGGCGGCGGCTAACGAAGTCTTTGGTCGTGGTGCGCACACAATTGGCGGTTTGGCCCAGCATCTTCCGCTGACCCTGGAGGGGGCAGAGCAGCGCGTTGTCCAGTGCATCATCGACCAGTTCGAGCCGGGCGTGGCTGTGTTCCAAGTGTTCAGCTTGATGTCAGGCGCACCTGCGACAGACCAGACCTGGGCGCTGCATTGGAGCGGGGGTGTTTATCAGGGCGAAGCGCTGGAAGAGGCGACCGCCCAACCGGAAACGCCCACCGCCGCAGCACAACGCGAGCTGACCAGGGCCGATGTCCTGGCGGCTGCACCGGAGGAGCGGCAAGCCCTGCTCGAAGCGTACATGCGAGAGCGGGTGGCGCACGTGCTGCGCCTCACCCCCGAGTATGTCGATACGCAGCAGTCGGTGAGTCACCTGGGTCTCGACTCGATCATGGCCATCGAGCTGAAAGGGATAATCGAAGCTGCGCTAGAGATCCAGGTTGCCATCGCCAGCCTAATTGCTGGGCCGAGCATTGCCGAACTATCCGCCCAAGCGCTTGCACAGATTACTGGAGCGTATGTTGAGACGACGCAAAGCATCATTGCTCGTGCATCGGCGGGCAATGAGTATCCGCTCTCACACGGCCAGCGGGCGCTCTGGTTCCAGCACCACATGGATCCGGCCAGCGTCTACAACCCGGTGTACGCGGTTCGTTCACGCGCCGGCCTGGACATCGAAGTGTTACGCGCGGCGTTCCAGGCAGTGCTCAGTCGCCACCCGTCGTTGCGTACGACGTTCCTGGCGCGAGATGGCGAGCTACGCCAGCACGTTCACGCTGACGCCCAGATCGCTTTCTGTCACGAGGATGTCTCGCGCGGCGGCGAAGACCTGTTGCGCTCGCGCTTGATAGAGGCGGCGGCAAGCCGCTACGATCTCATTCACGGCCCTTTGCTGCGGGTGCAAGTCTTCTCGCTGGCGCCCGATGACCATGTTATTATGTTCGCCGCTCACCATATTGTGGTCGATCTCTGGTCGCTGGCGATTATCATCAATGAAGTTGGCCAGTTCTACGCAAATAGCCAGGCCCAGAAGGGGATGCCGGCGCCGGCGCTTCACTACAGCGACTATGTGGCCTGGCAGAACGAGACGCTTGCCGGGCCGGCGGGCGAGCAGTTGTGGCGCTATTGGCAGCAGAAGCTCGCGGGTGAACTGCCGGTGCTCGAATTGCCGACCGATCGCCCGCGCCCGCCGGTGCAGACATTCAATGCGCGGATTCAGTCGTTCCGGCTGGGGTGCGAGTTGACCCAACGCCTCAAGACCCTGAGCGAGCAGCAGTGCGCAACGCTCTATATGACCTTGCTGGCGGCGTATAAGGTCTTGCTGTACCGCTACACTAGCCAGCCCGACATTATCGTGGGCACGCCGACGACCGGGCGCAGCCACGCCGAACTGACTGACCTGGTCGGCTATTTCGTCAACCCGGTCGCTCTGCGCTCGAACCTGACAGGCAATCCTGCTTTCACCAAATTGCTTGGGCAGGTGCGCCAAACGGTGATCGAGGCGATTGAGCACCAGGATTACCCGATTGCGCTGCTGGTCGAAAAAATTCAGCCTGAGCGGAATGTCAATCGCACGCCGATCTTCCAAACCATGTTCGTGTTCCAGCGCGCCCATCTGCTCGACGCCGAGGGCCTGTCGTCATTCGCGCTCAACGCGGCGGGAACGAAGATGGAGCTAGCCGGGATGCCGTTGGAGTCGATGCCGCTGGAGTACACGATTGCGCCATTCGATCTGACGCTGATGATGGCCGAGTCTGAAGATGAGTTGGCTGGAACGATCACCTACAACACCGATCTGTTCGATGCCACAACCGTCGAGCGGATGGCCGGTCACTTCGCGATGTTGCTGGAAGGCATTGCGGCTGATCCGCAGGGCTCGATTGCCGCCCTGCCGCTGCTGACGCCCGCCGAGCGTCAAGAACTGCTCATCGACTTCAATGCGACGGCCCGCGACTTGCCCATCGATCAGCCCATCCACCGCTTGTTCGAGGCGCAGGCGACCCAGACGCCCAATGCGGTCGCGCTGGCGTTTGCTTCGACAAGCGCGGAACAAGGCCATATCCAGCAGTTGACCTATGCCGAGCTCAATCGGCGAGCGAATCAACTGGCGCACTCCTTGCAAGCTCAGGGTGTTGGTCCTGATGTGCTAGTCGGCATCTCCGTTCCGCGTTCGCTGGAGATGGTCATCGCCGTGCTGGGCGTGCTCAAGGCGGGCGGGGCCTATGTGCCAATCGATCCTGACTATCCCGCCGAGCGCATCGCTTTTATGCTCCAAGACGCCCAACCCACCGTCCTCCTGACGTTGGAGCGTTTCCACGTGAGCACGTTAACACGTTGGTCCGTTCGTGATGATCAAGACGCCAATGTTCCACCGTTCCACCGTTCCACCGTTCCACTGGTGCTGCTGGATACGGATTGGCCCGCCATCGCCCGCTACCCGGACCACAACCCGGTCAGCGCTGTAACAGCTGACGATCTAGCCTATGTGATCTATACCTCGGGTTCGACCGGCCAGCCCAAGGGCGTGTTGTTGCAGCATCGCGGCTTGTGCAACCTGGTGTTGTCCCAGATCGAGGCGTTTGGCGTTACCGCCGAGAGCCGGGTCTTGCAATTTGCGTCGTTCAGCTTTGACGCCTCGGTCTCCGAGCTGTTTATGGCCTTGCTGAGCGGCGGGCGACTCTACTTGGCCGATCGGGAGATATTGCTGGCTGCGCCGCACTTGCTCGACCTGATCCGCAGCCAGGCGATCAATCTGATGACGCTGCCGCCGTCGCTGTTGGCGTTGCTGTCGCCGGAGGAATTGCCTGGCTTGCAAACCGTGATCTCGGCGGGCGAGCGTTGCGACACGGACCTGGCGCGGCGTTGGGCGAAAGGCCGGCGGTTCTTCAACGCCTACGGCCCAACAGAGGCGACCATTGGCCCGACCTACTATCGGGTCGAACAGGCGCCGGAGGGTGTGGCGAGTGTGCCGATTGGTCGACCCATCGCCAACACGCAGGTCTACCTGCTGGATCAGAACCAGCAGTCTGTACCAGTCGGGATCCCCGGCGAAGTCTATATTGGCGGGGTGGGCGTGGCGCGCGGCTACCTCAATCGCCCCGACCTTACCGCCGAGCGCTTTATTACCACCTCGAACGGAGTATTGGCCCGGCGGCTCTATCGGACGGGCGACCTGGCGCGCTTCCTGCCCGACGGCACGATCGAGTGCCTGGGCCGGATCGACCACCAGGTCAAGGTGCGCGGTTTTCGCATCGAACCCGGCGAGATCGAAGCGGCCCTGAAGGCCTACCCGGCGGTGCAGGATGCGGCGGTGATGGTGCGCGAAGACGTACCGGGCGATAAACGCCTGGTCGCATATGTGGTTCCCGAGCAGCGTCATCCAATCGAGTTATGGCCGTCGGTTGCCGAATACTTCGTCTATGACGATCTGCTCTATCACGCGATGACCCACGACGAGCAGCGCAACCAGAGCTATCGCGTCGCCATCGAGCGCGCTGTGCCGGGCAAAGTTGTGCTCGATATCGGTACGGGCAAAGATGCGATCCTGGCCCGACTCTGCGTCGAGGCTGGGGCGCGCAAGGTCTATGCGGTCGAAATTCTGGAAGAGAGCTATCTTAAGGCCAAGGCATGCATCGCCGAGCTGGATCTGGAGGATCGGATTTGCCTGATCCACGGGGATATTACCCAGGTGACCTTGCCCGAGCCTATCGATGTCTGTGTCTCCGAGATTGTCGGCCCGATCGGCGGCTGCGAGGGGGCGAGCTTGCTGATCAATAGCGCCTGGCGCTTGATGAAGCCCGACGGTGTCATGATCCCTGAGCAGAGTACGACGCGGATTGCGGCGGTGAGCTTGCCCGAGACTTTCCTGCGCGACCCGCACTTTACCGAGATCAGCGGGAGTTATGTAGAGAAGGTCTTTGATCACTGCGGGTATCGCTTCGATCTGCGGCTGTGCCTGCGGGGTATGCAGCGCGACAACCTGATCTCTAGCGTCGGCGTCTTCGAGGATCTGGACTATCGCGGCCTGAGCAACCCGGAGTACATCCGGCACGAGACCCTGACGATCACGCGCGATGGGCGAATCGATGGCTTCCTGGTCTGGCTCAACCTCTACCCTGCGCACGACGCCGTGATCGATATCCTCGATCGCGAGTATTGCTGGTTGCCGGTCTATTTGCCGGTCTTCCATCCTGGCGTTGATGTCACACGCGGCGATACCATTACCGTGACGATCGGCAGCATGTTGTGCGACAACGGCCTCAACCCTGACTATACGGTGACGGGCTGTTTGGCCCGGCAGAACGGTGAGAATCAAACCTTCACCTTCACCAGCTATCACTATAAGCAGTTCTACAAGCAAACCCCATTCTATGCGTTTCTGTTTGCTGATGATGCGGTCCGGGTGCGACCGGCGACACAGGCGAAACTATCGGGCAGTGAACTGCGCCTGGCCCTCAATCAGCGCCTCCCCGACTATATGATCCCGTCGCACTTCGTCACGCTGGAGGCGTTGCCCCTGACCCCGAACGGAAAGGTGAATCGGCGTGCGCTGCCGGCGCCGACTCAGAGTCGCGGTGCGATGCGGAAGGCTTTCGTCCGGCCGCGCACTGAACTGGAACAGGCGGTGGCGTCGATCTGGCAGGAGGTGCTACGGGTCGATCAGGTTGGCCTGCACGATAACTTCTTCGATCTGGGCGGGCACTCGCTGCTGATGGTCAAAGTGCATAACCAATTGCAGGAGATGGCGCAGCGCGATATTCCGCTGGTCGAGATGTTCCGCTATCCAACGGTGCAGGCGCTGGCAACTTATCTTGGTCATAATGAGCAGGGCGCGATAACCGTACAACAGAGCCGCGATCGGGCCAAGAAGCAAAGGGAAGCGATGCAACAGCGGCAGCGGCTCACTGCCGCTGTGCGGCGCGGCAATGCATCGAGGAATGGAACGTAGTTGTTCTGAAGGGTGTTTTCGGATTGCTGGTCGAACCGGAATGAAAGAAAGTTTAAACTGAACGTGACGCTGCTTCATTGGCTATTCACCCGCTCTCGTCAAGCTACGAAAGGAGTTCGTAGATGACTATGCAGCAATATCAACAGCGCTACTCAGCGCTTGGCGGCGAGGGCTGGGTTCCACGCCAGGGTTCTCTGCGTGATGAGCAGGACATGATCTGGACGGTGTTCGGGGCCTTCTCGGAGTGCGGTCGTTTGCGCTCGGTCTTGATGCGTCGCCCTGGTTCTGAGATCGAAATGGTCGAAGATACCCGACAGGCGCTGTGGATGGGCCGGCCAGATGCGGCGAAAGCCCGTGAACAGCACGACGCGCTGGCTGAACTTTATCGCGCGCACGGCGTTTGCGTTCATTACATCAAGGGCGATACGCACCAGCCTCCCAATCTCTACTTCGTCCGCGATACCTTTGCAATGACGCCGGAAGGAGCGATCATTGCCCGACCTGCGTCACGGGTGCGCGCCGGTGAGGAACGCATCGTCGCTCATGCCCTGGCCCAACTCGGAATCCCCATCGTTCTATCGGTGCATGGTTGCGGCACGTTCGAGGGCGCTGATTTCATGATTGTCAATGAGGATCTGGCGTTTGTGGCGCAGGGGCTGCGCACCAACGCTGCGGGCGCCGATCAGGTCGAGCGCCTGCTTGCTGGGATCGGCATTGCGGAGGTTGTGCGGGTGGAACTTGGCGCTGATTGCATGCACCTTGATTGCGCTCTCGGCATTGTGACGCGCAATGTCGCGTTGCTTGCACCAGGGAAGGTGTCGGCGGCGTTGGCGGAAACGCTGTATCATCACGGTTTCCATGTTATCACAGCGCCGCAGAGCGAGGTCGAAATCGGTATGGCAGTCAATACGGTTGCGATCGAGCCAGGGCTGGTTATCCTGCCCGCAGGCAACCCGGTGACACGCGCCGCGCTGGAGCGGGCCGGGGTTGCCTGTCGCGAGGCGGATATTTCTGAGTTGATGAAGGGCGGCGGTGCAGTTCACTGTATGACCGGGGTGTTGTGCCGCGAGGGGATTTAGAGGATGGCACTTGCTTTTTTCTTCTCCCCCGACCCCTTTCCCATAAGGGGAGAAGGGAGCTTTCCCGGCAGGAAGCCATCCAGCTCCCCTTTCTCCCTTGGTGGAAGAAGGGGGCTGGGGGGAAGAGGGGACGCGCGGCATCCGTGGGGGAAAGTATTTGTCTAGGGGGCGTGTTGCGCAAAGCGTACAACGTGAGATAGGGGTTCAGACATGATTTACAGGATTGACAGGATTGTTTTTATTGCCTGCATCTCGCAGTTCACATCCTGTTCATTTTGTCAATGCTGTCAAAATCTTGTCTAAGAACGATAAGCGGACGTAGTACGGCGAGCCAACGCGTGATAGTCAGTTATGAGCGAACTGGAGCAGTTCGATACACCATCTGGCCTAGAGATCGCCATTATTGGGATGAGCGGGCGTTTTCCTGGGGCCAAAGACCTGGAGATGTTCTGGCGCAACTTGCGCAACGGGGTCGAAGGGCTGGCGCAATTCAGTACTGAAGAAGCGCTTGCTGACGGTGCGGACCCGGCGTTGGTTCACGCGCCGCACTATGTCAAAGCTGGCGGATATCTCGACGATGTCGAGTTGTTCGATGCAGCGTTTTTCGGCTTCTACCCCAAGGAAGTCGAAGCGCTGGATCCTCAGCACCGGGTTTTCCTGGAGTGCGCCTGGGAAGCGCTTGAACACGCCGGTTACGACCCCGACCGCTACGATGGGGCGATTGGCGTCTATGCCGGTACGGGCCTGAATACCTACCTCCTCTTCAATCTGATGAGCAACCGGAGCGCCGCCGCTGCCATCAGCGACTATCAGTTGGCGATGGGCAATGACAAAGATTTTATGCCCACCCGCGTCTCCTACAAGCTGAACCTGCGCGGCCCCAGCATGAGCATCCAAACAGCCTGTTCGACCTCGCTGGTCGCGGTGCATCTGGCCTGCCAGAGTTTGTTGAGCTACCAGTGTGACATGGCGTTGGCCGGCGGTGTGACGATCCGTGTGCCGCAAAAGCAGGGCTATGTCTATCAGGAGGGCGGGATCGCCTCGCCCGATGGTCATTGCCGCCCCTTCGACGCCCGCGCCCAGGGCACTGTGCCAGGTAACGGCGCGGGTATCGTGGTGCTGAAGCGGCTCTCCGAGGCGCTCGATGACGGCGATACGATCTACGCCGTGATCAAAGGTTCCGCCATCAACAACGACGGCGCGCTCAAAGTTGGCTATACCGCGCCGAGTGTGGACGGCCAGGCTGAAGTGATCGCGATGGCCCAGGAGATCGCCGGGGTAACCCCCGAAACTATCAGCTGCATCGAGACCCACGGCACCGGCACGCCACTGGGCGACCCCATCGAGATCGCCGCGCTCAACCAAGTCTTCCGCGCTGCCACCGATGCCAAGGGTTTCTGCGCGATTGGCTCGCTCAAGAGCAGTGTCGGTCACCTGGATGCGGCGGCAGGCGTAGGCAGCCTGATCAAGACGGTGCTGGCGTTTCAGCACCGCGAGCTGCCGCCGAGCTTGCACTTCGAGCAGCCCAATCCGGTGCTCAATCTTGATCACAGCCCGTTCTATGTCAATGCCAAGCTGGCTCCCTGGAAGACGAATGGCCTGCCGCGCCGCGCCGGTGTCAGCTCTTTCGGGATTGGCGGAACCAATGCCCACATCATTCTCGAAGAAGCGCCGCTGTCTGAGCCGTCGAGCGAGTCGCGGGAGTGGCAAGTGCTCCTACTCTCGGCACGAACCAGCAGCGCGCTTGACAAAGCGACCGTCAATTTGGCGCAGCATCTGCAGCGTCACCCCAACCTCAACCTGGCCGATGTCGCCTACACGACGCAGATGGGCCGTCAGCCGTTCCCCCATCGCCGCGCTGTGCTCTGTCGCGACCAGGCGGAGGCAGTGGCAGCGATGCAATCGCTCGATGCCCAGAAGGTGTTCCAGGGTCAGGCAATCAGCGACCGCCCGGTGGCTTTCATGTTCACCGGTCAGGGAGCGCAGTATGTTCGTATGGCCGCTGGCCTGTACGACAGCGAACCGCTCTTCCGCGCCGAGCTAGATGACTGCGCCGATGCGCTGGCGCCCCACCTGGGCCTGGATCTGCGCGATCTGCTCTTTCCGCCAGACGATACCGGCGTAGACCTGAACCTGCTCGATCAAACCCAATACACCCAGCCGGCGCTGTTCGTGATCGAGTATGCGCTGGCCAAGCTGTGGATGTCCTGGGGCGTCAAGCCGGAGGCGATGATCGGGCACAGTATCGGCGAGTATGTGGCCGCGTGTCTGGCCGGGGTCTTCTCGCTGGAAGATGCGCTGGCGCTGGTCGCCGCCCGTGGTCGCATGATGCAAGAGGCCCCTGCTGGATCGATGCTGAGTGTCGCGCTGGGCGAAGACGAGCTGAGTCGGCTGCTGGAGACGGGCGCGCCGGGAATGTCCCTCCAGATGGCGGCGGTCAACGGGCCGAGTCTCTGCGTCGCCTCTGGGCCGGACGCTGCGGTAGAGGCATTGGCGCAGCGCCTGACGGAACGGGGTGTTGAATGTCGCCGCTTGCATACCTCGCACGCCTTCCACTCGGCGTTGATGGACTCGGTGCTGGCGCCGTTTACCGTGCTCGTCGAGCAGGTCGAGCTCAATCCCCCCCAACTGCCCTATGTCTCGAACCTCACCGGTACGTGGGTGACCCCCGAAGAAGCGACCGACCCAGCCTACTGGGCCGGGCACCTACGCGAAACGGTGCGCTTTGGCGACGGCTTGGCGACGCTCATGCAGGAGCCATCCCTGGTGCTGCTTGAAGTTGGCCCTGGTCGGACCCTGGCGACTTTTGCCCGGCGGCATCCCGGCTGTGCGCCGGATCGCATTGCGCTTACCTCGTTGCGCCATCCGCAGGATCAGCAGGACGATCTCGCGTTCCTGCTCGCGGCGCTGGGGCGGCTGTGGACGGTGGGCGTCGCGATTGATTGGTCCGCCTACGTCGCCAACGAGTACCGGCGCCGAATGCCGTTACCCACCTATCCCTTCGAGCGTCAGCGCTACTGGATCGATGCGGCGACGACGGCGCCCGTGTTGTTGGCTGCGCCGACAAACCCGAGTACGAGCGAGGCGGTCCAGCGCTCGATTCTTGCCGATTGGCTCTACCTGCCATCCTGGCGGCGGGTCGATTGGCCCGTGCTGTGCAGCGACGGCGTAAAGGATGTTCCGACGCGCGTACTGCTGTTCGCCGACGCGAATGGCTTAGGGGAGTTGCTGGCGCAGCGCTTGGCGCAACAGGGCAGCGCGGTCACCGTGGTGCATGCCGGCGACGGCTTCGATTGGCTTAATGACGGCGTGTATGTGCTCAATCCGAGTGAGCGGGGTGATTTCGACCATCTCATCGCCGATTTGAAGGACCGCGACAACCTGCCGGAAGCGATAGTCCATCTGTGGAGTATCATGCCTGATGTTGGGGATTTCGAGACAGCGCAGACACTGGGCTGGATCAGCCTGGTCTGGCTGGTGCAGGCGCTGGCGCGTGAAGCGGGCCATATGACCGGCAACGGCGCGCCCGGCGCACACCCCTTGTCCCTGACCGTTGTCACGGCGGGGGTACAGGAGGTGATCGGCGCAGAGACGTTGTTCCCAGAGCGGGCTACGATTCTTGGGGTCTGCCAGGTCATCCCGCAGGAGTACCCGCACATCGTCTGTCGCAGCGTGGATGTCATTGCGCCCGAACCCGGCTCTGTCCAGGCGGCGTGGCTCGCTGACCAGTCGCTTGCTGAGTTGGCGGCTCCGCGCAGCAGGATGTTCGATACCGTCGTTGCGTATCGCGGCGGCCATCGCTGGGGTCGAACGTTCGAGCCGCTGGCGCAGGAGGCTTTGGAAGGCGCTGCCCCACGTCTGCGCGAGCGCGGCGTCTATCTGATCACCGGCGGTCTGGGCCGGATCGGGTTGACCCTGGCGGCGCACCTGGCGCAGTCGGTGCAGGCGCGGCTGGTTCTCGTCGGACGAACCGCCTTGCCGCCGCGCGAGACCTGGGCGCAGCTGCTGGCTGGTCACGCCGAATCTGACCTGGTCAGCCAGCGCATCCGTAAGGTGTTGGCGTTGGAGGCGCAGGGGGCCGAAGTGCTAGTGCTTGCCGCCGATGTCGCCGACCAGGCGCAGATCGCGGCGGTGATCGCGGCTGCCGAAGCGCAGTTTGGCGCGATCAACGGGGTCATTCACGCCGCCGGTTTTGTTGGCCCCGAGTCGTTGCGCGCTGTTCAAGAGCTGACCCAGCGCGATTATGCGCAGCAGATGCAGGCCAAGGCGTATGGCGCGTTAGCGCTGGCCCAGGCGCTCGGCGAGCGCGAACTCGATTTCTGTATGCTCCAGTCTTCGCTGTCGTCGGTTCTAGGCGGGCTGGGCATGGCCGCGTATGCAGCCGCCAACGCCTTCCTCGACGCCTTTGCCCTGCACCAGCGGCAAACGAGACTCGCGCCCTGGTTGAGCATCAACTGGGATGGCTGGGACTTCGAGTCGGCGCCATTGGGCGGCGGAATGAACGGAAAAGATCCGGTTAATCTGCAATTCGCGCGGTTCAATGCCCAATTCCTGATCACGCCGGAAGAGGGCGCCGCCGTCTTTACCCGCCTCCTCACCCTCGCTGCGACGCCGCAAGTGATCGTGTCGACCGGCGATCTGGTCGCCAGGATGCGGCACTGGGCCGAGCGATCGGTTGCGGCGGAAGAGCCGTTGGTCGGCCAGAATGGCGCTTTGCACCTGCGCCCGGCTTTAAGCAATGCCTATGTCGCGCCGCGTAGCGACCTGGAGCGCTCCCTCGCTATGCTGTGGCAAGAGATGCTGGGTATCGCCGAGATTGGCATCCACGACAATTTCTTTGAGTTGGGCGGGCACTCGCTGATGGCGACACAGCTCATTTCCCGCCTGCGCGACGCCTACCGCGTGGAATTGCCGCTGCGCAATCTGTTCGAGACCCCAACCCTTGCTGGGCTGGCGACCTTGATTGCAGCATCGAGTGAAACTTCATCCGCGCTGGCAGTAACGCCCATCCGCCCGCTGCCGCGCGACAGCGTGCTCCCGCTCTCATTTGGGCAGCAGCGGCTCTGGTTCCTCGACCAACTCGAGCCGGGCAGCCCGCTCTACAACAACCCGGCGGCGGTACATTTGCGCGGTCGTATCGAGCCGCAGACGCTGGAGCGTTGCCTGAACGAGATTGTGCGCCGCCACGAGGTCTTGCGCACGACTTTCGCCGCCGATAACGGCCAGCCGCGCCTAGTGATTGCGGCGC
>JAKSDJ010000471.1 GCA_022360155.1 Chloroflexales bacterium
ACAAAGAGGTCACAAGTTTACCAGGTGTTACACGCGATTGAGCAAACTCAGGGACCGGTCAGGGTGCAAGAGTTGGCCGAGCGGCTGGGAATCGAGCCGGGGGCGTTGGAAGGCATGATTGCCTATTGGGTGCGCAAAGGCCGCCTGCAAGATCTGCAGGCGGTGGAAACGGAGGGTTGTGCTGCCTGTGGCACGGCCTGCGCACCAGGGCTGCAGGGATGTATCTTCGACAACCAAGCTCCCCGCACCTACACCCTCGTCCGCACTGAACCGCCAAAAGATTAGGGGTTGGGCACTCTATTGTCCGTCGTCCAGATTTCAACGCAAAGGCGTAAAGATGCAAGGGTTAGGGGGTGGAACGCAGCACCGAGATATCATCCATCGTCCCGCGTCCGACACTCAAAACTCAAAACTTAACTACTCAGTCCTCAGCCCCTAGACTGGTCCATCCCCGTATACAGGAAAAGTGTCGCGGCGAGCAGTTGCTCGCTGCGGTATCTTATACAGTCACACCATTGCATGCTACTCTTCTATTCATAGTAGCATCGCCGCCTGATGAAATGTGACATTGAAAAACCGGACACCGCTTGCCCGGAGCATAACCTTACTTCCCTCTGCTAATGCATACATACATGTTCTATATTGACAAACATTACATGTTAGCATATACTCAACTTAAGTATTACCTTATAATAAACTAGTAGAGTCTTAAGGTAGACCATAGCTCCTGGTAGGCTTGCAGCACAGGAGTTATGATGGGAGTGAAGGTTCAGGCTCGTGATGCAGATGGCTCTCCCACAAACAGTTGCTTGGCTCTACATCAGGCATCCACCGTTATAATCGATGTTCCCACAACGCGCGCCGCAACCTGATGAATAATTGCGGATACAGAAGAGGTACTCTATGCACCGCGCCGCAACCTTTCAACGCCCTGTACCCAACCCGCCACGCACGCTGTCCATTCCCGCGATCGGAGATGTCTATGTCAACACCCAGAAGTTCTTTCTGATGATTTCAGAGGAACTGCGCTGCAACTATTCGTTCGATACCGAGGGGCGGTTTATGACCGGCTTTTTGGATGGGGTGAATTATCGGCGTGGGTTGAAAAACGATATCCTGATGAAGCATGTCGCTGCCAATACTTCCAAGACGCGCCGCATGCTCTCAGCAGCGGAAAAGCAACGCCTGGTTGACGATGTGTTGGCACGAGTGCGCTACCTGCGCGATTTTGTGGCTTCCGAGGATCAACTCTCGCCCTGGCTCGATGCGATCCTGTCCTGGAATACCCATCGCCTGCAAGGCGAGCACGACACCTTCCACGCGATCTATCGCCCGATCAGCATTTTGCCGCCAGACCAGTATCTCTCGGTGGTGGTGCAAGCCGCTGAGGGCTGTAGCTGGAACAAGTGTACCTTCTGCACGTTCTACCGCGACCGGAAGTTCCGGATCAAGTCGCTTCACAGCTTTCGCGAGCATGTGCAGCAAGTGAAACACTTTCTGGGTAGCGCGGCGGGCTTGCGCAAGTCGCTCTTTCTCGCCGATGCGAATGCGCTGATCATTCCGCAGAAGCGTCTGATTGACATGCTGCGCGTCCTGCACGAGGAGTTTCCAATTGGTCAATCGAAACCAGGGTTCGACTACGTGTTGAAAGGAATCTACTCGTTTCTCGACATTGTCGGGGCCGAAAAGAAGACGCTCGCTGATTATCAGGAACTGCGGGAGTATGGGCTCAAACGCATCTACATTGGCCTGGAAACCGGTGATAATACCGTGTTTCGCCTGCTGAACAAGCCCGGCTCACCTGCCGAATGTGTCGAGGCGGTGCGAACGATCAAGGCCGCTGGCATCAACGTTGGCGTCATTCTGCTGGCCGGGGCCGGGGGGCGGCAATACGCACAAGCTCACGTGCAACAGTCGCTGCGCACCCTGAAAGCAATGGACCTCGGGGTGGGGGATATTGTCTATGTCTCGCCGCTCGTGACGATCCCCACCGACGAGTACACGCGGACAATGGACACCCACAGCGTTGCGGCATTGCACGCGTCGGAGGTCATGGCGCAAGTGGATGTGCTAAAAGGTGGCGTCACACGCGCCCGATACGGCGGGCCGAAGGTAGCGCTGTATCATATCGAGGAGTTTATTTATTAGCCCGATCCTGGCGGATGAATAATGACACGATGCCGGGCTGCCGCGAGGATGCGACGATCTGGCGTGGGGCGTACAGCTTGGGTTGCAATGCTCACTTGCTAGTTCCCACTCGCCACTTTGTCGACTATCGGCCTCTCGGTTATCGGCTCGCCTCGACCCCGTACCTCGTTTCTCTCACTGGTCTTGTCATTATTATATATAAGTATTGACAAATTTATTATATTAGTATATCCTAATACCACCGTCTGAGGTTTTGTAACCGATGCTGCTATCGCGCTGTATTCCCGGCTGCTGCTCCGTGCGGACATCTTGACCAGCGGCGATGATACCAGCTTATAGAAGCGAGAACACGCGATGTCCGGAGTTCCAATGCTGCCGGCGCTGTCCCAAGATGAACACTCGCATCCTCGCCTGAGGTCAGTTGGACTGCCCCTATCTACGCGGATACCTGCGTCGGTGCTGGAAGCGCATGATGTGTGCTGTCGGACTCATGATGCCGTGCGGGAGCAGAATGTCTCGCCCATCCTCCATCCCGGCGAGATTCTGGTTATTGTCAGGCCAAATGGGGCAGGAAAAACTGCTGGGCATGGAGATCGGATCGATCTGCACAGCGACCCATTGCCGTCGTACGGGCGGGCGTGTAATGACCCCATCCCCCAAGTGTATCGCGTGCTGGTGGAACAAAACTTCACGAATCATGTCCTCGATGTCCACCATCTCAGCGATGATCGGTATCTGCCAAAGCATTTCACGGTGGTCTCTTGGGAAGCAAATAGTAGGATTCTGGCGCGCCTGGAAACTGACACAGATCACGATGTCGCCGTGGCCGCTGGCTGGCGGCCCGCGCTACGACAGGTGCTGGTCACGCAGGCCGCGGGGCGCCCCACGGATGTGATGGAGTTGCGCACTTATCGGCTCGTGCATGAGGACAGCGCGACAACGCATCTTGCGGCACACACGTCGTCTGGCCCAAGAGCCTCATGCCTGTTCAGCGCAGGAGGTCGGGCGGGGGGCGAGGGTGACGCTCTGGGCGCCTTCTGGCATTACCAGACAGAGAGGACATGATGGCACAGAACTTCTACCAACGCCACACGCTTGTGGAGGACGATCCGGATTGGGCGGTTTTCACGTGGCCGGACGGCAACATCCAGTTGGATCTTGGCCGGGCGGGTCTCGTCCTGCCTGAAGGCGCATTTCGACGTTTGTGCGATTTTGTGCTCATGCTGAACACACTCCCGCATGGCGCCGTTTCATCCCTCTCCGAACCATATCGGGTGCTCAGCTACTGCCCGCAAGCAGATATCGTGGCGCTGGGCATCGACCAGACGGTACTACGGTTTCGCCCGCACGAATTTGCACGGTTGCGCCGGTTGTGCCGCCAAACTCTGGAAGTGTTAGGACCAGCACGTGGCACGGGAATGCCGCTGCTGCCGCATATCTCACACAACTGAGTGCAAGGAGCAAGCAACCGATGACAACACAACAACACCGTGTGCTAGCAACGGATGGGCGCATTTGGTCGGTGGTGAGCCTGGAAGATGGCAATGTGCTGCTGGATCTCGCGAGCGTTGGTCTGGTGTGCAGTCCTGCCGATTTTGCGATCCTCACCCGCATGATCAGTGCGGGAACCTCGATTTACACCACTGGCGACATCATCGCCTGCGCTGGACCACGCCGCGTTTGCTGGGCATGTAGCCACAATGTGGTGGTGCTGCTCTTTGACCAGACGATGCTGCGTCTGTTTACAACAGAACTGCCGCCCCTGTGTCATATGTGCCAGAAAGCGCTTGACACCCTGGGACCGGTTGACGCGGAGCCGAAAACACTTCCCAATACTCTGTTGAATTGATAATGTGTTGCATAGGGGCTTGACAAGCTCTGTCCCATACGCGACACGCTAGAGGCTGAGATTGTGACTGAAAGGGTCTCTGTCCGCCATTTGACTAAACGCTACGACGCAACCATCGCAGTTGCGGATGTGCCCCTCGATGTACCGCCCGGCGCCCGGTTGGCGCCGCTTAGTCCGAGTGGGCGGGGCAAATCTACGATGCTGCGCCTGATCGCCGGGCTGGAACGGTCCAATGCCGGGGACAGGCGGCTCGGTACGATGTGCGCAGCAAGTACCGACACCGCGACACCGCTTAAGACGCGGCGCGTGGGGATGGTGTTCCAAGACTATACCCTGCACTGGCCTGAGTGCTTGCCGCCGAGCCCGCCGTTGTGCTGCTGAATGGATCCCAGACATGGTAAAGACAAGATAGGGAAGCGCCACCCCGTGCGCATGCAAACGCACCAGTGCCATAGCTGGCGAATATTGCCTGCAGCCTCGTGCTCCGGCGTTACGCACGCATTACCATCATACGCCAGATGCCACATGGTTGCTTCACAGTTCGGTAAGCACGTTTCGTGTCAATGTTTCAGAATCGTTCGTGTCGTTCACAACCGCCCACTCCAGTGCGGTGGATGACTGGAGTTCACACGAAAGCGAGACACGCTATGTGTCAACACATCACGATATTGGCCAAGTACAACGAGCACCAGTGGATTGCGCAATGCGAACACGGAACACTGCACCTCACTTGGCAGCGTACGGTCATCAGTTTGCGCCTGTCTGAATGCAAGCGTCTGGCCGTCTTTCTGGATGCCTGGGCGCCTGAGTCGCATGATGGGATGCAGCTGATGAGTGACGATGCCTTCCGATTATTCCAGGATCCCACGGGGCGGGTGCAGTTCTGGCTGTACGATACGGGATTGCAACTTGCCGCGCATGATGTGCCGGTCTTGTGCAAGCTCGTCCAGATCGCCGCCCGACAGGCTGAGCCACAGGAATGGGGAGCCGCTGCCCCCATCACCGACAAGTTAGAAACCTACTGTGAGCTTTCGCAGATGCACGAAGGGAGCTTTTCTCCAAATTAGCCTCCGTAGGGTGTGGCAAAGGAGTGACAGGGCGGAGTCTGATTCGGCAAGGAAGGTTTGCGGGTGGGTAGATTATCGTGCTTGCGCCCAGATCACGTATCGTTAGGCAACTGGTCTGAGCTTGAGGTGTCGATTGTGCGCATGCAGCCGGCTCGGGTCATGCTCAACTCAGTGAACTCGTATCCCAGGATCATGATTGCAGACGCCGGCTTCGACCGCCCAGAGGCGCATGTCTACCAAGCTAAAGAGGCAATAAAAGTTTATTGTCGTTTTGACATCAAAGATCCTCTATATTTCGTTATCTACACTATCTACACTAACGCCGATGGCACACAGCCCTCCGACTTCCAGGCTTTTGTGCAGTACTGGATTGCCCGCCTCAATGAACCAGAGTGCTTTGGCGGGATTATGGTGCGCGAGCCTTACACACCGCATCCTGACGCAACCCGCGATGTGGCAGATAACGCCCGTGCCGGCATTTGGAAGAGAACGGACCGCGTAAATGAATCAGTTGAGGAGAAAAAGCTTCAATGCAAACAGGTGTCTTTGTCGGCGCGTTCGCTGGCTCGCTGATCGAATTAGTTGAGATATTGGCAGTCGCCCTGGTCGTCGGGCGGGTGGCTGGCTGGCGCAATGCCTTTATCGGCACCGGCAGCGCCGCTGCGTTAGTCATTGTTGGCGGGTTGGTCGTCGGCGCCGGCCTGACCCGTATTCCCGAGCGCTGGCTGGAGATTGTCGCCGGGTTGATCCTGATCGGATTCGGCCAGTGGTGGGTGCGCGGTATTGTGAAATACTATGCCGGACGGCTGCCCCCGCATGAGGATGAGGACATGCGCCTAGAGGTCCAATTAGCGCAGTCGGGCGGGCGAGCAAGCTGGAACTGGGTCGCTGTCGCCACGGCCTTCAAGAGTTCGCTGCTCGAAAGTTTCGAGATCGCTCTGGTGGTTGTCACGCTGGGCGCCGCCAACGCCGCCTGGAACGAGGCGATTGGCGGCGCCATCGCGGCGACCGTCGTACTCCTCACCGTCGCTTTCATGCTTCGAGCGCCGCTCAGCAAGGTGCCAGTGAAGCCAATGAAGTTCATCGCCGCGATGCTGCTGATGGGCTTTGGCACCTACTGGCTTGGTGAAGGCTTTGACATACACTGGCCGACTGGCGCGTGGGCTATCCTCTGGTTGACCGGGCTGTGGGGCGTTGGTATGGCGTTAACCGCCACACTGCTGCGGCAAGATGGAAATCCCCAGGCGCCAGCAGGCAGGGCATGATGCGCAGTAGTGTCTATACGCTGGCGCCGTTTCTCCAGATTTATCGCGGACGGCGCTGGCGCCGGGCTGCTTGGCCCATAGCATATCCGCGCTTGGTGCAAACAGTCCACATGGCCGAGGGTGATTCTGCGGCGGCCCTGCACGGGATCGGCCCAATCGCTCTGGCGCTTATAGCGATGTGCCTCCTGCGCACTATCAACCTTGGAGCCGTGGCGCGGACGCAACCCGATCTTCTTAGCGGTATCAGCCGTCAGAGCGAGCATAGCTATGATGCAGTGCGCCAGATTGCCCCACACGGTTGTCAAGCATGCGCCCTGGCAAGATTCGGTTCTTGGTATGGCGACGATAGTGGATCGGGTCGAGCTGGCCGAGACCCATGTCGATGACGATGAGCAGCGGCTTGATGATCTGCTGGCCCGTTATGGTGATGTACTGGAAGGGATGTCCTTTCGTGAAATCAAGCGTTTTATCGAATCAACGCATGAGATCTATGTCATTAACGCCAGAGAGGCTACAACCATCCTGACGCAACTCGGTCTAGCCCAAGCGCCTGCGTTAGCGATGGCGCTTGGTGCTAGCTTTGAGTCTATCTCACTCAATCTGGAGCGGATGGATCTGATCGATACGGGCGCCATCTTTATCTATCACTATCCGACTGAGGACGAGTTGCAAGCCGAAGCATCCCAGAACCGATCGGTTGCGGATCACGAAAGGAAGCGCATTGTGCCCCGTTTGTATCGACTCATAATCGCTCTGATCACCATCGCCATCCTGTTCACCGCGTGCGGTGAGCAACCCATGGCTGAAGAAGCGCCAGCCCCAACGGAAGGAGCGACGCCGGTCGCAGAAGGCAGCAACACACGAGCCGCCACGAATGCACCTGCCACAGCAGCTGCGGCGCCCGCGCCCATTACGACCGTCCAGATTGAGGGCTTCCCCGCCTACACCCCGGCAGCACCGCTGCTGGAGGTGGTCCGCCGCAATGCCACCACGGTCCGCGTCAAGCACGCGTACGGCGCAACCGACATACCAGCCGACCCGCAGCGTATCTACGTCAGCGATCCGGCAACGCTGCAGATCCTGCTCTCGCTTGGCATAAGGCCGGTCGGCTCGGCAATCTTTACGCCCGAACTGCCGTTGGCCCTCCAGGAACAGAGCGCGGGCATCACCTTACTGAATGCGGTGGGCGGGGAGGTGAACCTAGAGCAACTGGCTGCGCTCCAGCCTGACCTCATCCTCGGCAGTGCCGAAGGGCGGGGCACGATGAGCACGGAGCAGTACACGACGTTACGCCAGATTGCGCCAACCGTCGCTTTTACGGAAGACCCCTTCTTTTACTGGCAAGCGGCCACGCTTGAGCTGGGCGATCTGTTTGGCGTACCCGACCAGGCCAACGCGGTGCTGGCCAATTACGCAGCACAGATTGCTGATTACCGCACCCAAGTGCAGGCTGTCATCGGTGACGAGACCGTGACCATCCTCCTCCTGTTCGACGCCACCATGTGGCTTTATAGCGTGGGCGGTCAGTTGGAGGATCGCTATGTGCCGCTCTCACCGACGGGCTGGGCCTACCGCGAGTTGGGTTTGGTTCCGGGGCCAGAAGTGGCCAAGCTGGCAGGGGATCAATTCTGGGCCGAGGTGTCACTGGAACTCATCCCCGAACTCAAGGCTGATCATCTGGTCGTCTTCCCGAACGCGTACGGCGGTGAGGAGATTGGTCAAGGGTTAGACGACTATTTGAACACGCCGCTCTGGCAGACGGTCCCCGCCGTGCAGGCGGGCAATGTCCACCTGTTGACCGCTGACAATGGGGTCGAAGGGTACTGGACCACACCCTACCTGATTGAGGAATTCCTGGTTACGTTGGCGGAGTAACCGAGCCGCATCCGAGTACGTAACAACCGAACGAGCGACCAAGACCAAAGGATGACATCACGATGAACAAGACACGCCACATCATCATAACCACCCTTATACTGCTGGGCCTGTTTACAGCTTGCGTCTCCTCCGGGCCAGTATCTGAGCCTGATGGGGACGCCGAGGTTTCAACCTCGGCGCCAGCCGAGGAAACATCAATAGAAGATGCGGGCACAACCGAAGCTGACACTGTGACCAAGGATGCAGCCGCACAGACCGCCAACGCCTTTCCTGTTACCCTTGAACACAAATTCGGCAGCACCACGATCGCTGCGTCACCGGAGCGGGTGGCGGCTTTAGGCTACACCGATCAAGACCCAATTCTGGCCCTCGGCGTGAAACCCGTGGCTATACGTTACTTTTTCGGCGATGAAACGACGCAAATCTGGCCGTGGGCCCAGGCTGCGCTCGGTGACACCGCTCCACCAACAGTACTGAACATGCCGCATGGCAAACTGAATTTTGAAACCATTACTGCCCTTCAACCTGATCTGATCATCGCTGTTTCTGCTGGCATTACCGATGAGGAATACCAAACTCTGGCCCAGATTGCACCCACTGTGGCGCAGTCGGATGCCTACGTGGACTTTGGTGTGCCATGGCAGGAGCAGACCAAACTAATCGGTCGTGCGCTGGGCAAAGAGTCGCTAGCACAGGAGCTAGTGGCCAACATAGAAGCGCGCTTTGCACAGGCACTTGCAGCGTATCCCGAGTTCGCAGGCGCTAGCGTAGCCATTGGGGCTACAGCTGGGGAAGGACAATTCTATTTTTCGGGGCCGGAACATGAGCGCCAGCGCTTCTTAACGTCGTTAGGGTTTACCCTGCCCGACGATCTTACGGAAATCGCCGGCGACTCCTTCTTCGGCGCCATCAGCGGCGAACGGTTGGACTTGCTGGACACGGATGTCCTCATTTGGACCGTCTACAGCGACGAAGAACAGGCTAACATTGAGCAAAATCCACTTTACCGGCAGCTTAGTGTTGCAAAAGAAGGTGGTGACATCTTCCTTGATATCTCAGGTGAAGGCGATCTGGTTGGGCCTGCCTTGGTGTACAGCAGCGTGCTCAGCTTGCCCGTTGTCTTCGACGAGCTTGTACCACAACTGGTTGAGGCCCTCAGCTAAGGATAAATGACAATGCCAACCCAATCCGAACCATCGTCGAATGAAGCCGGTAACCTCGCTAAAGCGCACGTTGTTTACCAAAAATTACTGGCTGAACAGCAAAGCGCCATACTGGCGACCGTCAATGCCGACGGGTCGCCTTGGGCCAGCTACGCACCGTTTGTGGCAGATGCTGACCAAACATTCTACGTTTTTGTCAGCACGTTGTCCCGCCATACGGCAAATCTAGCGCGGACTGGTCAAGCCAGCTTGATGGTGATTGCCGATGAGCTGCAATCACCACAAGTCTTTGCTCGCCAGCGGCTCACCTTTTCCTGTCAAGTGACGACCATTGCGCGCAACAGCGAAGCTTGGCAGACGGCTGCCGCCCTGTATGAGGCTCGCTTCGGTGATTTTTTCAAGCTCATTGGCGGCTTCAACGATTTTCAGATGTTTGGTCTTACGCCGCAACAGGGTTGGCTGGTGGTCGGTTTTGGTCAAGCATATGAGATAAGCGGCAGCGCCTTAGACGTGCTGACGCATCAGCGCCAACCTTGAGCATCGCACGTTAGGTTCTTTTGGCATTTGTCATTCCTTCGGCTTCGCTCAGAACAAGCTTGCCGGAGGAACGAGCGAAAAAGCTCCTGGCAAGGCCCAAAAGTGCGGCAATGTTGTTTCCCGTGAAGATGCTTCGCTGCGCTCAGAATGACATAACCCTACATGTCAACAGAACCTAGTTTGTAATACACCTAAATATGAAAATGACGGCTTCACTACATTTGAACAACATTCAGCCCTTGGGCCGTCGCAGCCCACCGGTGCATCAACTACAGGAGACGAAGTTCACCAATATCTAATAGCTTAGAGCCTATCGATTGTGAGGCAAGCGGGTCACGAGCGTTATTACAACCATCCCATATTCATCAACTCACAATCTCCCAGCCCATCCAAGCTACCCGTACAACTGAGCCCAAACGCATGCTTCGCAAACCCCATAAACTCTATAAGCCCTGCAAACTTTTAGGAGAAATATAGGAGGAATGATGAAACGTATGTACACTTCTCTAAATTGGTTAATAGGCTTGGCTCTGATTGCCGTGTTGACCTTGACCGCTTGCGCGGGTCCGACGCCTGCCGAAGAACCTGCGGCTGGAGAACCAGTCGCCGAAGAAGAGCCCGCAGCCGAAACCCCTGCGCCGGCCGGCAGCCAGACGGTCAACGTCTATTCAGCCCGCCACTACGGGGCGGTGGAAGAAGTCATGGAACGCTTCACCGCCGAGACCGGCATCGAGGTGCTGATCTCCCAAGGCTCGACCCAATCGATTGTGGAGCGGGTGTTGGCTGAGGGCGAACAAACTCCGGCTGATGCGGTCATCACTATCGACGGCGGCAGTATGCAACTGCTGGCCGATGAAGGTGTTTTGGCCACCATTGAATCAGACACCGTGCTAGATGCCATTCCCGAAAACTTGCGCGACCCTGACGGCCAGTGGGTCGGTCTCTCACAGCGGGTGCGCACCTTGATGTACAACCCGGCCAATGTCAGCGAGGAGGAAACCCCCGCAACCTACGCCGACCTGGCCGAGCCAGCCTGGGCAGATCGGCTCTGCTTGCGCCCAGCTAGCCACATCTACACCATCGCTCTGGTCGCCAGCATCATTGCTAACGAAGGCGACGCCGAAGCGGAACGCATCGTCAGCGGCTGGGTGGCGAACAACCCGACCTACATCAACAGCGACACTCGTATTCTGGAAACCCTCGAAGCCGGCGGCTGTGATGCGGGCATCACCAATCACTACTACCTGGGTCGCATCTTGGACGAAAATCCCGATTTCCCAGTGCAGATTGTGTGGGCTAATCAGGATGGTGTGGGCGTACACCGCAA
>JAKSDJ010000232.1 GCA_022360155.1 Chloroflexales bacterium
GACGTGAACGCGGCTACCGCGCGGGTGTTGGCCGCCGAGGGCTGCGATGTCGTCGCGCCGCCGGAGCAAGGCTGCTGCGGCGCGCTGCTGGTTCACGCCGGACAGGAACAGGATGCGCTTGTGCTGGCCCGCCGCACCATCGACCTGTGGGAGCGGGCCAATGTGGACGCCCTCGTTATCAACGCGGCGGGATGCGGCTCGACCCTCAAAGAGTATGGCCACCTGCTGCGCGACGATCCGGTTTATGCCGCGCGGGCCAAGGCGTTCTCGGCCAAATGCAAGGATATTTCGGAGATCTTGGCCGCCCTGGAGCCGCGCGCGCCGCGCCATCCCTTGCCGCTCAAGGTCGCCTACCACGATGCCTGCCATCTCCAGCACGCCCAGCAGATCAGGAGCCAACCACGCCAGGCGCTCCAGACGATCCCTGACCTGAAGATTCTCGAAATTCCTGAAGCCGCAGTCTGTTGCGGATCGGCGGGAATCTACAACCTGGTCGAGCCGGAACCGGCCCGCCAGCTTGGTGATCGCAAGGTGCAACATATCTTGACGACCGGCGCGGAGGCGCTGGCGACCAGCAATCCTGGCTGTCTGCTCCAGATTATGAATGGGCTAAACCGTGCGGGCAAACCGCTGCCGGCGGTTCATCCCATCGAGCTTGTGGACGCCTCGATTCGCGGCGTGATGCCGGCAGCGCTGCGGCAGTGAGACGTGACCGTGGCATCGCGGAGCAGGCGCACCCTGCTCCGCATATCCCAACCGGCTGCATTCCCCAGCAGCAGAGCAACTGATAAAACATAGAAACCATCCTATTGAGGAACACGAGGAGGCCCAGCATGAAAATACCTGTAATGGACGCCGTGGTGAAGGTGATGGAGAGCGAGGGAGTTGATTACGTCTTTGGCGTGCCCGGTGCAGCCATTCTGCCGCTCTACGATGCGATGCGCAAATCGGAGCAGATCAAACACCTGATTGTGCGCCACGAGGAAGGGGGCGCCCATGCCGCTGACGGATACGCCCGCGCCACCGGCAA
>JAKSDJ010000988.1 GCA_022360155.1 Chloroflexales bacterium
CAGGCGCCACTGGAAGATCCCGATCGGCCTGGCAAGCAAACCTCCTCAGAACAGCGGGAGGGAGCGGTATAAGGGAGCGGCGGGAACAAGCGTGCAAATCAGGCGCAGTAGCCCGGTTGTCGCGAATCCTTACCATACCTCGACGTGCGTCCGCACCTGGAGCAGCAGATGAGCGCCCTTCTTCGTCCAGCGCATCTGCTGCTTCTTGACCATCCGCTTGCTGATGACTTGGTTTACCGTTGACTCGACAAAACCGGTTGCGATTGCCTCGCCATAGCGATAGCGCTCGCCGTAGTTGGGAATGAAACGCTCGTTTGCCTCGATGTAGCCGTAGAACTCGCGCACGGATTTGGCCAGCTTGGAGCTGGCAGGCAACTCCTCCTCGTAGCCCTCCAGCTCCCACTGTACTCCCTGGATCTCCTGGAGTGCCCGAAAGGCATTGCCGTGCCACACATACCACTTGATGCTTTCGAATCTCGCATCAAGCTTGGAAAGGTCTTCATTGGGCGCCCGCGCAACCAACTCCTTGAGCTGTTGGCGCAGTACGGTGATACGCATCGTGACGTGGAACCAGTCCAGCAGGTGTTCGGCGATCGGGCTCAGGTAGAACTGCAGATCGCGTACGTTGTCGCCGCCGTCGGAGAGGAAGGTAATCGCCTGATTCATCTGCAGCCCTTGGGCCTTGAGCAGTTCGGCCAGCCGCCGCTTGGGTTTGGTGTCGTAGTCGGTCACAAAGCCGAAGGACTTGTCTTCACTGTCGGTCGGGATGCTCTTGCCAACGATCACCTCGAACCAGCCGGCCTTACGGTTATCGCCATCACGAGCATGGACGTAGCCGCCATCGATGCCAACCGTGAATGGGCCGTCAGGGCGCGGCAAGGTGTTCCAGTCGCGCTGGCAGCCCTCAACGAAGAAGGGCTGCTCGTCGCCAAGCTCGCCTTCGAGCCGTTCCGCAACCTGATGGAGCTGCCGATACACCGTCGTGTGATTGGCCTCCAGTGGCAGCACCTCTTGGAGCACGTCCACCGTCACGCCGTAGGGCAGCAGCGCCGCCCACTTGGCCTGGAGATACTGGAGTTCGGGTGTCGTGCGCTCGGGCAGCAGCTCGGCAAGCGGGCTATGGCTGCGCTGCGGCGCCTCACTCTGGCAGGCACAGGTATACAGGCGCGGGCTGTCAAGCGTCAGCTTGCCGAAGAGTGAGCGCACGACGATCTGGTGCTGGCCTTTCCGGCGCTGGGTCGCGCCACAATGGGGACATGTCTGCTGTGCGGAGACGGCGGTCGCAACCTGCTCCCGCACCAGCGTCTCCTGTAGCTGTGCCAGCACGGTTTTGGCTTCCTGGAGGCTCAGTCCGAGCGTCTCCGGGCTCAACATGTCGCGCTCAAGACAGGCAATCTCCTGCACCTGCGGCGGCTTGTCGTCCTGCTGCATAACGACCTGGAGCGTCAGCTTCATCGCAACACCTCGACACTCGTTTCGGTCGCGGTCATACACTTTAGCGCATCCTGATGCAGTTCCTGATTGAAGCGACGGCGAGCAAAACGATCAACTCCAAGCCAGTAGTGCAGTGTTTGGATCTCCGCCTCCGGGTCGTAGCTGTCTTCAGGCTCCTCGACGAGGCGCAACAGCCGCTTCGTAATATGAAAGATGGAAAAGCGTTCTCGCAGCGCCAGAAAGGCCTGCGGGCCACCACAGCCCGCAGGCGGCGCAGCACGCCCACCTCCTGTACAGCGCGGATAGCGCTGCGTGGGCTCGAAGGGCAGGATCTGCTCCAGCCGGATCTCGTGTCGCCACAGGTCATAAAAATCGTACTCGTAGCAGAAGCGCTCGTTGATACGGAAGCCGAAATCGGCGAGGCGAACCCGTTTGGGATCGTCGCTGAAGCACATGCCGCCGGCGTAGGCAATGCCATAGTCTTTGCCGTGGATGACGAAGCGGTGGAGGTGGGAGTCGGACCAATCGAAAGCAGCCTGGATGAGGTGGTGGAGTTCGGCGATCGCGGTGTTACTGCGGACAAGCAGGCGGCGCCAGATGAGCGGGCTAACCCCGCAGAGGCGAATGCGCAGCTGATAGACGTCGGACAGGGCGGGCATGGCCATACAGCACCTCACGATACACAAATGGTGAATCAGGGTGCAGTGCCAGGGCGAGGATGCAGGAGGGAGCACTACCTGATGATTATACCGGAAGCGAGTAGCTTAGCCAACCCAACGTCCAGCCCCCGGTTTGTGATGGTCTCCGGATTGGGCCAACGATGCCTGCTTCCTCGACTGCGCCGGTTCTGTCGTCAATATGACAACAACCAGGGAACGGAGGAACGACATGACCGATGCCGCTGATGCGCTTCAAGCGCCAACCGAGGTATTGCCGGTCACCTTGCTCGACGCGGCGGTGCTGGCGGCGCGTGGGAGTGACGGCGCGATCTACCTGTCTTGCCGTGATGTGTGCCAGACATTTTCAATCAGTCTCGGCCCGCAGCTCCGACGTCTGCGCAATCATGCGGTGCTTCGTACCGGCCTTGTTCGATTTCGGATACCGACGAGCGGCGGTCCGCAAGGGCAAGATTTTCTGTTGCTCGAACACGTACCGACCTGGCTTGTACTGATCAACAGTGTGCGGGTCAGTGACAGCGTACGTGAGCGTCTGGTGTGGTATCAGCGCTACATCATCCGCGAGGTCTACCGCGCATTCGCAACGCTCACCGGCCTGCCGGACGGAGCCAGTCAGCAGATTGAAGACCTGGACGACCTGTCGCGCCTGGATACAGCGCTGCAGGTGCTCGGGCAGCGCCAAAGCGAGCTGGACGCCCGCCAGCGCGCCGCCGAGACGCGCCAGGAGTCACTGGAGCAGAGTCAGCAGCAGGCGCGTGACGTGTGGCTCGATCTGCAGACCGCCATGCATGAGATTCGCGAACGGATCGACGCATTGGAAAGCCGGCAGACCGGGGCCATATCGAGCACACAGCGCGGCTACATCTATCAACTGGTGCAAGCGTGGGGCGCCGCCAAGTCCGAGCGTGAGCCGCGAATATCACGGAGCGCCGCGTTCGCAGCCTGTTGGTCGACCCTCAAACTACGTTACCGCATCGCTCGCTATGAAGACCTGCCGGCGAGTCAGTATCACGATGCCGTTATGTTTGTGCGCCAGTCGTATCGGGCGCTGACCGGCGCCGATCTTGACCTCCCGGAACAAACCGAGTTTCCGCTGTAGAGGCTGCGTGATGCGTACCGAAGTAGATATAGTGATTGGCAAGCGCTTGAGCCAGGCGCGTCGGTTGGCCGGCCTGACGCTGCGAGAGCTTGCCGAACGCCTGGGATGGCCGTATACGACACTTGGGAATTATGAGTCCGGGCGCCGCAGCCTGCCCGTCACGCGCCTGTACGCCATCGCCGCCGCGCTTGGCCGCACACCCTCGGCGCTGCTGGTCGATACCCCCGAAGCGGCTGCGCTGGTTGATGTAATCGCATCAGACCCGGAGCGGGCGATCCAAATCCACTTTGTGTTGGAGACCTTGGAATCAGATATGCCGAAAGCTCCAGAGGAGGACGCAGCCGGGTAAAATGAGAGTCAAAGCCACTACTGATGTGATACTCCGCGCGCCCTCAAGGGCGGCGGCTTCTTGTCGTTGAAGACAAGCTACGTGCCCGGTGTCGCGGGAACTACGGCCGAAGGCCCGCCGATACATGATGGTGCGCGGCTGGATACGGCGATACCTGCCGTACACCGCCTTGCTCACCTGATTGACCGCGCCATTGGCGTCCCGATGACACACCAGCTCGCACCCACCACACCGATAGGTGCGGCCTTTGGGCTTGTTTTGTGCGCCACCGCCACAGCACGTCTTGGAACTATACGCTTCGCTCTGCCGTGCGAGCACGATCCCCTCTACGGCGAGCTTGGAGGTAAGGTAGGCGATCTGCCGCCCGTGCGACCAGCCGCTGACCTTCTGCTGCGCGTTGGCGTTGAGTCGCTTGCCCTTGCCGACATCGCGCACATCACCCACCACCAGCCGCCTGGCCCGCTGCTGCTGCGCGTGGTTCGCGATCGCCCGGGTGACCTTGTGCTCAATATCGCGTCGCTGCCGGTTGTTCCGCGCCAGCAGCGCGACCTTGCGCCGTTTGAGCCGCTTCCATCGCCGCGAGCCGCGCGTGCATGTGGCCTGGCGGGCTTGCAGGCTGGCAAGCCGCTTGTGCCGGTACTGGTTCAACGCCCGCCGGTCGCGGGCGGAAAAGATCACCACGTCGCCCTGCGCATTGGCGACGGCTGCCGGATGAATCTCGCCCAGGTCGGCGGCGAGCGTCTGCGCTCCTGGTGCAACGGGTGGGCGCCGCCCATCGTCGACGACCAGATGCCAGTGATAGCGTTTCGCTCCCCGGTCGTACACCAAACGCATTTCGACACAGGCGGCGGGCGGCGCCTCCGCCAACGCGGGCGGCAGTGCAACCATCACCGGCTCCAGCCCCCGCGCTCGTGCCAGGCGCCGCCGCCCGTCGCGCACCCGAAGGCCCGTGCTCTTCCAGATGGTTGTGCGATACCACTTCCGCTTGTGGGGATACTTGCCACCGC
>JAKSDJ010000939.1 GCA_022360155.1 Chloroflexales bacterium
CTACGTAGCCGCTGATCGGGGCATTGCCCAAGTACACAAAGGATGACCAAGTCGAGGTCGCAGTTTGGCGATCGCTTGTCACATTGGCGAATAGCACTTCGTTCAACCATCAATCAATCATGAGCTAGAAGCTCCAAGGCAACCTTATAGAAACCCATAACGTCATATCGCATGATATAGTTTTGGACACGACTTGCTAGCTGACTGGCAATGCTAAGGAGACCCGACAATGGACATTGGCCGCGCGTTTAGCTTTGTGACCGAGGACGAGAGTTGGATCAATAAAATCCTGATCGGCGGTTTGCTGCTATTGATCCCTTTGATTGGGCAGCTAGCATTAATTGGCTATATGCTGGAGACGGCGCGAAATGTGGCCCAGGGCAATCCGCGTCCCTTGCCTGAGTGGAGTAATTTCGGCGATAAAATAATCCAAGGACTGTATGGTCTTATCATTCAACTCGTCTATGCATTACCGATTGTGATTTTGAGTTTTATCATGGCTTGTGTCATCATTAGCGCTAGTGCAGCCGTAGGCGGAAGTAACGAAGATGCTGCAGGAGCGATGGTTGGCTTTATAGTCTTATGCTTTGTTCCGCTCATACTAGTATCGAGTATGATCATTCAACCTGTTCTGCTCGCTGCTCTTGGACGCTATGTGCAGACCAATAATTTGGGGGCGGCGCTGCAGATTGGCAGCGTGATCGGAATAGTTAGGTCTTCGCTGAGAACATGGGTTGTGGTGTGGCTCGTATACATTCTTTGTGGCATTATCGGCAGCTTGGGCAGTATTGCTTTCATCATCGGCGCGCTCTTCACTACAGTTTACGGCCAGGCTGTCTTGGGGCACGTTTTAGGGCAGGTTGTGGCTCGTTCGAGCGAGTCAAGCAATCTTGGATCTAGCTATGGGTCGCCAACCTATCAGTGATACGGTGACGATATCGAAGAGGTCATAGGTGGCAGCAAAGCTTCGTGATGCGTTTGAGGCGCGGGAACTTACGTACCCGTCGAATTTGTTGACTATTGCGCGCCTGTTGTTGGTGCCGCTTACTATTTTCTATTTGCGGCGACCCGACCGACGGCGGCGGGCTTTGTTGTGTATGGGCCTTGCGATGCTGACAGACGCGCTCGATGGCCCGATTGCGCGCCGTCGCGGCGAGGTTTCGCGCTTGGGCAAGGTGCTCGATCCAATTGCTGACAAGTTGGTGCTGAATACGACTGCGGTAACGCTCTCGCAGACACGGGGCTTTCCCTGGTGGATTACGACGATGTTATTGGTCCGCGACGCAGTCATACTCCTGGCTGGGTTATTAGTCTATCGCCGTACATCGAGCATTACGCCAGCACAGTCGACCGGCAAGGCGACCACCGTCGCGCTGACGGCGGCTGTACTGCTCTATACTGCGGATGGACCGCGTAGCGGCAAACCGGCCCTGTATGTCGCGCTCATTCCCTTTGCGCTCTCACTCTGGCAGTATGGCCGGCGCTTTGTTGCGCTGATGCGTCACCACAATCAGTCGGACGCTCCGTAAAGATTTTCTTCCCCAATAATGGCGTGACGCTAGTCGATAGAAGGCAGGGGTGCGTGTGTAGACGATGGGGGAACTCTACCCGGTAGAATGCACAATGGACCTGCTATGCTTCGGAAGCCGGCGTTTCATCCTCAGGCGGCTCTATGTTTTGCTTAATAGTGGCAGGCGTCTCAATCCATCCTCGGCGCAATGCGAGCAACACGGCTTGGGTCCGATCGTTCAGGGAGAGTTTCCGCAATATCGAAGAAATATGGTTTTTGACCGTCTGGGTGCTGATTCCAAGCGAGTCCGCGATCTCCTTGTTGCTCCCGCCGCTTGCAATGCGTTCCAGAACCTCGATCTCGCGATCACTTAGCGGAGCGAAGATGGGGAAATCAGCTTCTGGTCCAGTTGAGAGCGCCTGGGGCAGGTTGCGGAATTGGCTGAGCACGCGGTTGGCGACTCGCGGCTCTTCGAGCACGACATCATTGATCACATATTCGCCGCGTGCGACACGGCGCAGGATTTCGACAAGATCTTTCGGTTTGACATCTTTGGAGCGGTAAGCGGCGGCGCCGGACTGGAGCGCGTTGAATGCCTGTTCGTCGTTCTGATGCATGCTCAACATAACTACGCCGAGCCCCGGATACTGGCGGCGTAGCTGGCGCGTCAATTCCAACCCGCTCATCCCTGGCAGGTTGAGATCGACCAGCATCACGTTCGGCTCCTGTTTCGGACCAGCGCTGGCAAGCCACTCAAGCACCTCCTCTGCGCTTGCTGCTTCGCCAACAAAAACAATATCTTCTTCCGAGGCGAGCGCCCAGCGGACGCCCTGGCGGAAAAGGGGATGATCGTCAACGATAAGCAGCCTTACGGTAGTGTGGGGGGGCATGGTAGCGGCTCCTTTCCCTGGGAATATAGCCAGTTCTGGTAGGCGACGAGTGGATCTTTCAGGCCAGTAACACCAGCGGTGGTGAGCAAATGCCAGGTTGCAGGCAAGGGAAGCCCCACAACAGCCGTGTAGCTCCCGCGAACCCGCTGCACCAGTTTCCCGCCGAGACCTTGGATACCATAAGCCCCAGCCTTATCCATCGGCTCGCCAGTCGCAACATACGCAGCAATCATCTCGGCAGTCAGTGCAGCAATAGCCACCTCACTAGCAACGAGATCAAAACTGACATGCTCTGGCGTCAATGTTTTTCCAGAGCCGTTTGGCTGCGATACGCACAACCCAGTGTAGACAGTATGTGTGCGCCCGGATAGCTGCGCAAGCATAGCACGGGCATGGGCTTCATCGCGCGGCTTATTCAAAACAGTTCCGTCGAGGACAACAACCGTATCGGCGCCGAGAACAACCCGTGCGCCGCTCGACATGCTAACGACCTGAACTTTGCGCCAAGCCCGCAATGTCGGGTGGTCGATAAGGTTTAGCGGACAAGACGGTAACGCCGCAATGACCGACTCCGGAACTGGGTCGTCACTATCTTCGGCATCGGTTGTGATAATTGTATATGAAACGCCAAGTAAGGCCAACAATTCATGGCGACGCGGTGATGCTGAGGCTAAAACCAGTTGTGTGGCGTCTCGTGATTGATATACGCTGTTTGTTGCTGAGAGGCTGCCTGGTGACTGATGCATGGTCATAGAACCTGATCTGGTCGGTAGGAGCACCCTTCTATGTCGGCCAGATCGATGTGCTCTTTTGTCTCCAGATCATAGCATGGTGTTTTAGAATTGGCAAGACCGTTCTGCAAGCAAACGCATATGGTTAGCTATTTCCGTGCAATACTGGCGCCAAAACCACTTGTTGAGCTAGGATAATCCTTACGCCAACGATCGCTTGAAACCGCTGCAGTGACCTAACCGTTTCTTGTCAAGGGATAATTGTTAGGTGAATTGGTATTGTACTACAGTGTGCAATCTGTCAGCCAACACTGCGTGAGTCGTTATTGAGGAATGATTCCATCGCCTGTTGTGACCAGCGAAATACTGATCGATCATAACGCGGCGCCCCGATCTGCTTATAGAACGTAAGGGCCTGCACATTCCTTGGCAAAACTTCCCATCGAATGTGCATCCCTAGTCCTACAACGAACCATGTCATGCTGAACGCAGTGACGAATCTCCTGGGAAGCGGGTGCGAGACCCTTCGCGGCGTGTATCCTGAGCGCAGCCGAAGGGCTCAGGGTGACATGGTCGATGGCGTTCCAACGAGGTGTGTCTGGCAGTCTCGTTGTAGTACTAGTTATAAGGCAACTTGCGCAACTGTTTGCATGAGTTGCGGCCCGACGCCTTTTCCGCGCGCTTCTTCCTGCACGAACAAATCATCGAGGTTGAGATAGGATTGGCCGCTCCAACTATCGAATTGTACTAGATAAGAGGTATAGCCGACGACCGCGCCGTCTATTTTGGCAAGGAGTGCGTGGTAGACCGGGTTTTGGCTGAAACAAGCGTTTATGATCTGCTCCAGGCTTGTTGTCACATAAGACTCGA
>JAKSDJ010000305.1 GCA_022360155.1 Chloroflexales bacterium
AGAGAGTTACAACGCCAACGTGATCAACTTGATAACCTGTTCAAAAAAGTCAGTGGGTTGCAAGGCGATTTAGAACTCCAGGCACATTTTGCTAGGTATCTCTGTATTCTTGTTTCCGGGTTTCTGGAAAATGCTATCATAACGATATACAGTACGTATGCACATGATAAAGCAGCCCCCAATGTTGCTAATTATGTCGAAACACAGTTGGGTCGCTCTCAAAACCCAAATATGGAAAGAATTTTACAAGTTAGTGGGGCTTTCAATCCTCAATGGCGCAGCGATATCGAAAATAATCTACCAGGAGAAGTTAAAGACTCTGTCAATAGTATTGTGAATACCAGGAACCAAATCGCTCATGGCGAGTCCACAGGTATTACGTATATTACTATCAAAAACTACTATGACAATGCTCTCAAATTGATAGATTTTCTTCGTCGTCAATGCGAGATGTAATTCTCTGAAGTCCGGCGAGAAGCTGGCTAGAAAGCTGCTTCGCCCCGTCTATCCTGTAAAGTGCCGGCTCGTAACTGGCCCGCGAGTTCATGCAGATCGCTTTCTTTCATCGTATTCCATCCGGCAGGAACGCCGATGTAGCCCGTTTCCCTTGACACGTCTCCAGTGCTTGCGTATCCTACCAAATATATTTACAACGATAGAGCATAGGAGGCGCGCGATGCAACCGATCACGGTTGATTCGAGTATGATCCACGCGGTTGGCTATGATCCCGCGACGGAAGAATTAGAAGTTATGTTCACCAGCGGCAAAATCTATCGTTATACGCATGTTCCCCATCACGTCTACGATGAGCTGTTGGCAGCCGACTCGAAAGGGTCGTATATGCGCGCCTGCATTATCGGGGCGTACCCTGATTATCGCGTATCAGGCCGGCGGCGCTCGTGAGTTGTGCGGTTGTAGCTGTCAGCTTTCAGGGCTCAGCGGGAGGATGGCGAACGTATCAACCTCCTAACCTGCAATGGCACGCTGATACTGCCAATCAACGCCGATCGAACCTGCCAACCCCGGTGCTGAGCCCTCTGGCGGCGCTCAGGACAAGCAGCCGAAGGGCTCAGGACAAGCAGCGAAGGATGCTAACCTGCTAACGGCTTCTTCATCAGTTCTATTCTATGGTATACTCCCTGCAAGATCGTCAGGCAGCGCATTTGATGACTTGATGATGCCGAGGCAGATCGAATCGCCAGCCTTCATAACCTCATACGCGCCAAGCATTGAGTTGTTCGGGAATGGCCCACTTTGCCCGTATCGGCATCGTGCGCTGAGGTTTGGGGCGAACATCTTGTGGAGATTGATTTTATCTTGTACTATGCTGCGGCTTGATGCCAAATCATTCAAGAACAGGCGAGAACACCATGACTCCATCGTTCTTCGACCAGCCGATCCTCAATTCGCCCTATGCGTATCCGGCGCAGCATTGGGAACTCGACGAGAGCGGACAGCCGACCCAGCGGATTATCGAGCGCCGTCGCCCCGCCGAGTTTATCACCCCGATTCCCAGGCCCAAGAAGCGGCGGAAACGCGAGGCCGTCAATCAGCTCGTTCTCGATCTCGATGAAGGCAAAGGGCTTTCCACCATCGCGCAGCAGTACGACGCAACCTCGATGATCAATGAGTTGCGCCGCCGGCTGGATCTGTGGCGCAACCTCCCCACCCCCAGTGACTGGAATGTGACGCCAGAAACAGCCCGTTTGCTGCAGCACTGGCGAACCCACCCGTTCAGCAGCGTGCGCCCGTTTTTCTGCCAGCTCGAAGCGGTAGAGACGGTGATCTGGCTCACCGAAGTCGCGCCTACGGATAAAGACGGCAAGCAATTCCTGGAACACCTGGAGAATGCCAACAACGACGCCAACCCCGAGTTGATGCGCTTGGCCCTCAAGCTGGCAACCGGCGCCGGCAAGACGACGGTCATGGCGATGCTGATCGCCTGGCAGACGATCAATGCGGTGCGTCGCCCCAACAGCAAGCGCTTTACCCGCGGCTTTCTGGTGGTTGCGCCTGGCCTAACCATCAAAGACCGCCTGCGCGTATTGCAACCCAACGATCCCGACAGCTACTACCAGAGCCGTGAACTTGTGCCCGCCGACATGATCGACGATATGAACCGGGCCAAGATTGTCATCACCAACTACCATGCCTTCAAGCTGCGGGAGCGTCTGGAGCTTGCCAAAGGAACCCGCGCCTTCCTCCAGGGGCGCGGCGAGGCGTTGAACACGCTCGAAACCGAGGGGCAGATGCTCCAACGGGTGATGCCCGCCCTGATGGGCATGAAGAACATTCTGGCGCTGAATGATGAAGCCCATCACTGCTACCGCGAGAAGCCAGGGGCCGATGAAGACGATTGGACCGGCGATGAACGGAGAGAGGCCGAGAAGAATAACGAGGCGGCCCGGCTCTGGATCTCCGGTCTGGAGATGGTCAAGCGTAAACTGGGGGTGGCCCGCGTGATTGACTTATCGGCGACGCCCTTTTTCCTGCGCGGTTCGGGCTACGCCGAGGGTACGCTTTTTCCCTGGACGATGAGCGATTTTTCGCTCATGGATGCCATCGAGTGCGGGATTGTGAAGCTGCCGCGTGTGCCGGTGGCCGACAATATTCCCGGTGCGGACATGCCCATGTATCGCAATCTCTGGG
Organism: Chloroflexales bacterium; assembly: GCA_022360155.1. GTDB lineage: Bacteria > Chloroflexota > Chloroflexia > Chloroflexales > Chloroflexaceae > JAKSDJ01. The sequence goes on from JAKSDJ010000305.1 coordinate 2,651, forward strand.
GGCATATTCGGACCAAAATGCCGAAAAAGGGTCGCGGCACAGCCGGCGGCCTTGATCCGTTGAGCCTGTCGCCCCAGCTTCAGACTGCGCTCGAAGCGCTCTATGGTCACTATGAGAAGACCTTCAATCTCTGGGAAGAGGCTGGGCTCCGTGTGCCGCCATGTTTCATTGTGGTCTGTAACAATACCTCGACCTCGAAATTGGTCTACGACTTTATCTCTGGTTTCTATCGCGTTCGACGAGACGTCGGTGCTGGAGTTGACGCCGGATCTGATCGGCGCGACAACAACCCGCAACTCGGGGATTATCGGGGAAGCGATAGATCTTGATCTTAAGCATACCGGTG
>JAKSDJ010000398.1 GCA_022360155.1 Chloroflexales bacterium
GCCTGGCGCTGCTGTGCGGCGCAACCCGCTGGAGTTTCGCCGATCTTGATCGGCAGGCGCTGGCTATGGCCCAGGCCCTCGCCGCCCATGGAGTTGGTCGCGGCGACCGGGTGGCGTTGTTGGCGCGGAATAGCCCAGCCTTCGTGGCTCTGGTCCACGCCGTGTTCCGCGTTGGCGTGGTGCTGACACCTCTGAATACGCGCCTGGCCGTCCCCGAACTGGCCTGGCAACTGAGCGACTCCGGCGCGCGGCTGCTCATTCACGACGATCCTCACGCTACGGTCGCCCAGACGCTGGCGGAGCGCCACCCCCAGCTTGTTGTGACGACGCTCGACTTGGATGCAGCTCATCCAAACACAAACAGCGTCGTTCCTCCAGACCTTGACTCGACGCTCGACCTGGGCGCCGTTCATACCATCATCTACACGTCGGGGACGACCGGGCAGCCCAAGGGAGCGATGCTGACGTATGGCAACCACTGGTGGAGCGCCATCGGGTCAGCGTTGAACCTGGGTCACCACGCCGATGACCGCTGGCTGGCGGTGCTGCCGCTCTTTCATGTTGGCGGGCTGTCCATCCTGATGCGCAGCGTTATCTACGGCATCCCGGTGGTCTTGCACGAGGCGTTCGATCCGGCGGCGGTCAACCGCGCCCTCGACGAAGACGGCGTGAGCATTGTTTCGCTGGTGAGTGTGATGCTGCAGCGGCTGCTGGATGATCGCGGGGCGCGGCCTTTCCCGCCGACGCTGCGTTGTGTGTTGCTGGGCGGCGGTCCGGCTCCGCGCCCGTTGCTCAATGCTTGCGCCCAGCGGGGTGTGCCGGTTGTCCAAACCTATGGGATGACCGAAACCGCCTCGCAGCTTGCCACACTCTCCCCAGCCGACGCGCTGCGCAAGCTGGGATCAGCCGGGAAGCCGCTCTTACCGATGGAGTTGCGGATTGACCGCGACGGTATCGCAGCCCAGGCTGGCGAGGTGGGCGAAATCCTGGTGCGCGGCCCGACGGTGATGGCCGGCTACGCAAATAATCCCCGCGCCACCGCGCAGGCGCTTCGCGGTGGTTGGCTACACACCGGCGACCTGGGCTACCTCGACAGCGAGGGATATCTCACCGTGGTGGATCGCCGCGCCGACCTGATTATCTCTGGCGGCGAGAATGTCTATCCCGCCGAGATCGAGGCAGTGCTGCTCAGTCACCCTGGCATCGCCGAGGCGGGAGTGGCCGGCATGCCTGACGGGCGCTGGGGCCAGGTTCCGTGGGCCTGGGTGACGCCCCAGCCAGGTGCGACCCTCGCCGCGACAGAGGTGCTGGCCTTCTGTCGCGAGCGGCTGGCGGACTACAAGACGCCCCGGCAGGTCCGCATCGTGGCTGCGCTCCCGCGCAACGCGGCGGGCAAACTCGTGCGCCACGCGCTGCGCGGACTCGACGAGAGCCCACCCGAATTGGGTTAGGGGGTGTGAGCGGCGGCGTTATTAAGATTCCTCAGGGCTGCAACATCCTAACCGCACAAATCAAGATAAATATCCATACTTTGGAGCAAGTCATATCCTGCAACAGCGCGCAGATAACGCAAACAAGCGCGGATGCACCGCAGATGGTGTCAGAACTGTGGTTGATGTTTCCCGTTGGCGCAGCCCTTTGCCTAACTTGCGAAACCGCCTAGCAGCATGGTATGATTCGGCCAGTGCGTTCCTTTATGTCGTAGCGAGGGTTTTGGAGCATTCAGCTATAGAATGTTATGGCATGCATATTTGTGTATTATTAGGTGACACATGAGGTATGTTAGGCTGTTTATATGGTCGCAATTATAAAAGCAAGAGGCTTGTCTCAGGCAACACGAGGAATTTGGCCCGTCTGGCCGATACTATCCCAGGGGAATCGCCGCATTAGATCAACAATACAATCGTATTATTGACGGCACAGAAAGCATATGCTAGCTGAAAAAAGGCACCAAAAACTTCCAGCGATCTTCGTGCTTAATGAAAAAATGGAGAAAAACCTTGTTCAGCAACTCCTCGTTGCCCAACAAGTCGTTATGGTGACGACAGAAGAATTCGTCGATGGGCGTATTCGAGGTAGAATTGTTCGTCCTATTGACTCACCAGACACACCTATTCTTGTCGTTCCCCACACTGCTGCAATACCAACCGCCTTTGAGCGAGTTATTATTGAAAGAGTGAAGCGCAATAAAAACAAACCCGACGAACTTTCGTGCGAATGGGCCAAGCATCCCCAATTGGCTGATATTCCACGCACGCCCATAAATTATGAAGAGAATTATAAAGACGTCATTGCCTCTTGGAAGGGCGCTTTTTCGTATCTTCTTGAAGATATTGAGGCTGGCA
>JAKSDJ010000362.1 GCA_022360155.1 Chloroflexales bacterium
CAAAGTCTCTTTGCCAGTGAGTGCTATATATTTTCATATCACGATCTCTGCCGTTTTCATGTCTCGATCGTAACGTTCTTCATGCATCTCGGGCTTGTTTTGCTTAGAAATCATGACCATAACTAGCGCAGACGATATTTTACAGATATACCGTACTATTACTACAACGCGACTTCTTGCTATACCGCATTGGAACGCTGCTTGTCGATGTCACCCTGAGCGAAGCGAAGGATCTCACGACCGTTGGCAAGGAGATTCTTCACTGCGTTCAGAATGACATGGCTCATTGTAGTACTATGGACAGTCATAAAATACATTGACTTAATGGCTGTTCTTATCTGCAAAGCAAAGGTCTATAACCCGAGACATTACCTGAAAGATTACAGCTTTCACCGGCTACCTGTTTGAAAAGACATTACGCTGTTTTCTAATTAAAATCCCTCCGTAATTCAAACACTATCCATACTTGTACTTTTTATCGAGAGGGCGATATAGGGATCACATGCCTTTGAAAACACCTCCCACTTGTTAAACGAACTGTCTTAAATTTTTCGGATATCCTAAGTGGCGCATGAGTCAGTTATAATGAAAGCATTTATTAGTACTCATCATACCAATACAACCCAGACATCACGTATATGACAACTAGTACTACAAAAATATTTGAAAATAAAGGCTTTGAGATACAGTTTGTCGAGCGGCGCTTGCTGGTTTGGGGGGATTGTATTGCTTATGGCGGCGAGGTTTGCGAATGAACTGCCGCTATAAGCAGAGGCAATCTAAACCTATCGGGCATGAGTCTGTATGCCCACAACCAATAGGCTGACTCCAAGCGGAATCCAAAATGTTGTGTATGCTAATAGAGCACTCCTATCTCATTTGTAAATTTCACGTGGTGTCGCCTGCAGGCAGCGACCCATCGGCTTCACAACTCAAATAGGCTTGCTAGAATACCATTTCACTATTGATGTATGAGCGCCAGAGGGATTTTATCCTATGCATGATTCATAACTTGAGCTGGCCGCACTCTATGGGCCAGCCTAACTCTCACTTATGAACACATCTTGCCATCTGATCAGTCCCACTCCGCTTGGCTCCAGCGGCTGCAACTTGTTGTATGCTCGACCTTGCTAACTGCTCAGTTGCATTTCTGTCAGTTCCAGCGACTGCAACCCTGCAGCACGAGCATGTCAGCTCCGATGGGCGGCACATCCAGCGCAGTCAGAGCTTTCCGGCTAAGCGCCGCCAACAGTGCGAAGTCATTCGGTCGTATCGAGATCAAGCACTGGTCGAACTGCACAACGAGGCGTTCGTGAGCAATCAGATAGCAGATCGCTCGCGTTGGACTTGCCCGTGCCAAGGTGACGTCACAACTCGGCAGCGGCCCATCGGCAACATCGAGCAACTCCACGAAGATCAAAAAATCTTCCCGCGAAAAGATCAACCCCGGTATACCAAGGACCAAATGAACTGCGCCGTCGATCAATTCACAAACCTTCCATCCACACCTATCACTGGCCAACAGGCGGTGTGTCGGCAATACGCAAGTCATGACCCCTCCTAACAAGGTCTGATATGCTCTGGCATCGAACCCGCTACACTCCAGAGCAACGCCGTACCAATGTCGTTATCTTCTTGTATAGTCATTGTCTGCTTCGCACTGCCAGGCCAATATGCACCATACAATCCTTGTGTTTCAATTGAGGCTATTATCGGAAGGCGGCAGTGCGGGAACGCTATCTAGTGCAGTTACGGCTTTGCGGCAAAGATCAACAAAAGTGAGCAGTTCCACCTGACGGAAGCGCAACAACGTGTCGGCATAAACCAAGCGGATCGAACCAAACACTCGCCTCATTTCCAGCATGAGCAGCCGGCCAGGTCGTGCTGGCGCGGCCAACGCAGCTTCGGCCAAGCTATGGAGAAGACGAAAATCGGGCCAGGTTACAGCCATGGCAAAAGGGCCGAAGTCGAGCTGCACGCGCCCATCGCTAAGCTGCAGGATGCGCCAATTGTGATTGTTACGAGCCAGCAGGTGATAAGGAGCGAGATTGAAATTCATTGCAGCCACTCTCTTCCAAGCGCAGCAGGCGCTGCTTCCTGCTACATATTGCGTTTTATTGGCCTCATCACAAAAGAACAGTGAGCGCCGGACCCAGTGATCCCCAACCAAAGGTGAACCGAATCTGTCACGTATCGTGGCAACGGACAGCTTCCATTGATGGCGCCGAAGCGATTCGAGCAATAACAAATCAAGCTATGTAGGCCTGAAGGCCCCATAGTGCGTCTATGAAATGCAGCCTGATTAAAGATGCAATAATACTAATATTAAATATTAATATATGCTAATATCAATGTTTTGTCAATTTGAAAGCTGAAAAATGGAGGCTGTTTGGCGTACAAAATTGATTCATTATCCATTTTCTGGTATTGTGTAATAGTACGAACCATTGTCATTTATCGTGATCTGGCTTGTGCGAGCAAAGCTGGCAGCTAGGGCGCACAAGCGCTGTTGTGGCGGTTCGGTAACGCTGTGTGTCACAACCGCGTAATCCGTTGGCGATCTCAGCCGGTCTGGTCAAAAGCCCCATAATTGCACCTTCCGGCAATTGTCCAGTACTGAAACTGTTTCAAGACAGTACAGATACTACTTGGTCGCCAACATGCTTGAGCCCATGGAAAAGGGCCTGGTTCTGTATACAACCCAACCCTAAGCAAAAACATGCTGTAAGAAAGGAACAGGTCAATGACTACTAAGACCAAAAACGGAACAACTATCATAACGACGCCGGCGCCTGATATTGGATTGAGCGCTGCGAACACGCAAGGGGTGGCAGCGCTCCTGAGTCGGCTGCTTGCCGATGAGCATGTGCTTTACCTACGGCTACGCAACTATCATTGGAATGTGATTGGCGCTATGTTCGGGCCGCTGCACGAGATCTTTCAGCAGCAGTACGAGGCCCTCGCCGACGATATTGACGAAATCGCCGAGCGCATTCGCATGTTAGGACCAAGCGCCCCTGGCACGATGACCGAATACCTGCAGTTGGCCACCCTCGCTGAACGTCCTGGCGAACTCCCTGAGGCGCTAGCTATGGTCACGGATCTGGTCGCCGATCATGAGGCGATCATTCGCAACCTGCGCCGTGATCTGCGGGCCTGCGACGAGCAGTACGACGATATGGGCACCAGCGACTTCCTGACTGGTCTGATGGAGAAGCATGAGAAGATGGCCTGGTTGCTGCGCGCTCATATCGAACAGCGTGGCTAAGCCCATCAAGCTGGCGACATAATCAAGCGGCCCGCAGCGAAGACGTTCTGCTGCGGGTCATTTGGACATCAATCGTCCCAGAGTGCAGTCCTGAGCCTAGTTTTGTTGCGCCATGCTGGGCAACGATGCCTGGAGACGCCGATAACCAAGTCCCAGCGCCGCCTGCGGCTGTTGATCTAGCGAGACGCATAGCTCGCGGGTGACAGTTTCGACAAGCGTTGTCAATACGCGCAACTCCTCACGACTCAGCAGCAGACCAACGGCGTTCAGCCAGAGTTGCACCCCGCCATTCGGAGCAGAACAGAGATAATAGTATCCCCGACGTAGTTCTTGTAGCGCTTCCGTTGCAACCCACACATCGAGGGTAGCCGCTAGATGGGGAAGATCGAAGGCGGGAATGCGAAAAGTGGCCTCACCCCATACGAGATGCAAGGCCCCATCGGGGGCGAGACCGATCATGCGGCCAGGCCCGACAGATGCGATAGTTGCAAGTTCAAAACCCATTCTATATCTCCAATTGGCTTCTGCATCGAGCAGCATGATGGCAATCAAGCCAACCGGCGCTCAAGCTTGCGGCGGAAACGCTTGTGCAGTCGGCGATGCACCGGTCGTCCATCACGCACATGGTCAAAAACTACCTGCCGTGCCGAGTCGGGACAAAGCGCGACGTACGGGTAGGCGCCGGGAATCACGGTCATCGCTGGCCCATCATCGCAGTAGTCCTGGCACTTGGTCAGCTTGTAAGTGATGCTTCCCATCAAGCCGGCCTCAGCGAGCGCCGCCTGTACAGCGCGGATCACATGCTTGGCCCCGGATTTGGCGCAATGCTTCCCAGCGCAGATACCAAGACATGGCTGCTTACTGTGTAACAGCTTTTCGACCTTCACAACCTGATCATTGCTATGTTTACCCATTGTTGTGTGAACCATCATATGTATCAAGAAAGGAAGGGTGAACTTCCTTTCCACAGCGTTTCCTGGAGAGCATAAACAAAGCAGTCAGGGTCGCTGGATCGATGTGATGCAACGGCAGCGATGGCTTCCGCAACGCCGGATTGGCCAGCATCCAAGCAAGCCACGCAATGACGAGTGCAAACGTTATCATCAAAAAATCAATCCAGACCATAGTACAACCTCTTTGCTATGCCTGTTGTCGGCAAGATCACAGACAGAAAGCACATTATGAAGTTATCAGCCTCCCATTGATCTTCCTGACAGCTTGCCAACCAGAGTATCATTAGTACTATCTAAACGTCATGATTAGTATACAAAAAAGCGCCTCGCTGTCTAGTCGTGAATTTCTGAACTACTATGCTTTTCTGAAAGACGGCGCCGCTTTGCTCCGTAGCAGCGGTGTGCCGTTGGACTCTCTGCGCCCTCAGCATCGGCGCCTCGCTGCCTTGTCGCTTCGTTGCCTCGCGCCTGTCGAGCTCTGAACCAAAGTTCGGGCTCAACACGAAAGTCGGCTGAAGCCGACTCGTTCTAGTGCGCTTCAACGCACGTTGGTTTTTAACCTGAACGTGAGCTCAAGGCTGTGCAGCCGCCGGGCGGCGGCGCGTTCCTCGTTTATCGTCTCTCATTTCTCGTCGCCCCAAAGCCCTCCGCAGGTGACGTGGTCGGATTGCGCATGCGCGGTAGTGCATGCCTTCGTTGCGAGGTTTGGATGGGCGCCGAAGAGAACGGGCAGGTGGTAGCGCATGGCTGTCGCGCCCTGCACTAAAGTGCGGACTCAGTGCGGAAGTCGGCTGAAGCCGACTCGTTCTACTGCATGTACGTGGAGCGTATTCCAGTGTGCTTCAGCAAGGGCAGGGCGCCGCCTTGATCCCCCTCTCTATCAAGGGCGAAACCCAGCCTCTAACGAATTACGCGCCATGCGCGTCGAGCCAGGCGGTCAGATCGGCCAGGCTGCCGAAGGCGATCACCTGATTCGGTGGTCAGAGCGCTGATCCGCTCATGCTCCGCTTCCCAGAGCGCGTCGATCTTGCACGTGGGCAGGCGCACGACGATCTCGCGCTGGCCCTCGGTCAGTCCCTCGGCGCGACCCTTTGCCAAACCTTCGACGAGGCCTTTGGCGCGCCCAATCTCCTCGAAACTGGTCACAAACGTTTCCATCCCATAGACCTCCAGTTCCATGTGGCGCATTTGATCGAGAAGACAGCGTCGTACCGTCCGATTGGCTCGATGACTGCCATGTATGGCGAAGGCATGGCGATTGCCGAGCGCATGGGTCTCCTGGAAACCTTGCGCCGACACAGCTATCGCCAAGAGTGGCAGGTGCTGTTCCATACCGATGGCCGGAAGCTACGCACCTTCAACTTGCAGCGCGCGCATGCGCTACAGGGCGGTACGCTGACTCTCAAACGATCTGACTGGCTGCGCGTGCTCTACCAGGCGGTAAACCGCCATGTGCCGGTTCAGTTCAATACGACCATCCGCACCTTACAGGAAACAACGCAGGGGGTCGATGTGACGCTGAGTGATGAAACGGCGGCGCCGTACGACCTCGTGGCGGGCGCTGATGGCATTCACTCTGCTGTACGGCGACTCGTCTTTGGCGCGGGCCACCGTCGCCCAATCGGGTTGGGGGTCATGACTTTTCTGCTCGAGGATGTGGGCGATCTTCTGGCGCGGGCCCAGTTGACGCCCTTTACCGTCCACGAATGGTTTGCGCCCGGACGCTATGTGGAGGTGACCGCTCTTGCAGAGGATGTTGTGGCGGGTATCTTTGTTTATCCATCGCTGCCTGGCCACATGGTTCCGCCCCCAAGCGAACGCCAGGCGGTGCTTCGCGCCCAATTCGCCGCTGTGTATGGCGGCGTCCACACCGTGATCGATGCAGTCCCC
>JAKSDJ010000981.1 GCA_022360155.1 Chloroflexales bacterium
CGAGTGTGCCGGCAATGAAGCCAGCGCGGCAAGCATGGCGTTGGATCTTCCCACTCGATGTTTTGGGAATGTATCCGGTCTTGAGCAAGACAATGGCGTGAACGCGGATGTCATGGCGCTCCGCGATTGCGCGACGGATCGATCCAAGCACAGTTGGGATATCCGCCGCTTGCTTTGTTGAGTCAGCAGTATTGGTCGCGCCTTTACGCAGCGCCGACAGGAAACCGCGCTCGACCTCAGCCGCCGCAACCAGTCGCTCTTCTGAGCCGACCGTAACGGAGAACGCGGCGACGCAGCCAGCGCGAACGGCGTTGTGACTCTGCTCGATAGTCGCTTCGATATCCTGCGGATAGTGATTGCGACCATCAATGATGATCAAATCTTTCAGGCGACCGGTGATGAATAGCTCGCCGTTATGGATGAAGCCCAGGTCGCCCGTGCGCAGGAATGGGCCTTCGCCGGTAGCGGCGAGCCGGGCCTGGAACGAATCCGCCGTTTCAGCGGAGCGCCCCCAATAGCCCTGCGCCACACTGTGCCCCTGAACCCAGATTTCGCCGACCTGGTCCGGCGGGCAACTGGCAAGCGTCTCGGGATCGGCAACGACAACCTGCTGCTCCGGACGAATGACGCCGCAGCTTGCCAAGGTGACGCCCGGCTGTTCGCCATTGGGGCTCAACACGTGGTTGTTTTCGAGCGCTGTCGCCTGAACCGTTCGATAGGCGGGAGCTTCTGCTTTACGAACCCCGGTTACGAACAGGGTGGCCTCGGCCAAACCATAGCATGGCGTAAATGCCTCGCGACGAAAGCCACAGGGCGCAAATGCCTCGACAAAGCGCTCCATCGTCTCGGCGCGCACAGGCTCGGCGCCGTTGAAGGCCAGACCCCAACGACTCAAGTCGAGGGTGGCGCGCTGTTCCGGCGTCGTCTTGCGTACGCATAGGTCGTAGGCGAAGTTCGGCCCGCCGCTGATTGTCGCCTGGTAGCGTGAAATCGCCTGGAGCCAGCGCACCGGTCGCTGCAAAAACGTCATCGGTGACATCAGGATGCTGGTTGCGCCGACAAAGATCGTCCCCAGCAGCCCGCCGATGAGCCCCATATCGTGATAGGGCGGTAACCAGAATACGCCGCACTCGTTCTGGCTCAACTCAAAGGCTTGAGCAATGAGCGCCACATTTTCTAGCAAGTTCCCGTGGCTCAACATCACTCCTTTGGGCACGCCGGTCGAGCCAGAGGTGTATTGCAGAAATGCCAGAGACTCGCGGATCACTGCCGGGGCCGACCAGCACTGCGCCTGGTACTCAGCAAGGGTGTCAGTGGCGACCCATTGCAAAGCGGCCAGATCGGGCGCGTCTTCGAAGACGTACTCGGCCATAGCAAGAATATCGGCATTGGTGAGTGCAACCGTAATCTCCGCATTCGCCACCATCGCTTGCAAGCGCGGCAGGGTGCGATCCATCCGAACCGGATTGGGTGGATAGGCGGGAACAGCGATCACCCCAGCATAGAGGCAGCCGAAGAAACCGACAATATAGTCAAGACCAGGAGGATAGAGGAGTAGAGCGCGCTCGCCAGGGGCGACAAGATGTTGCAACTGACCTGCAACCGCCCGCGCGCGGCGGTCCAGGTCGGCGTAGGTCATATGGGTTTCGGCGGCCTCGCCGTCATCAAGAAATGTATATACTCGTTGGCCGGGTTGTTGGCGCACCCAATGAGCCAAAAGTTCGGTCAAGGCGGTTGCGTCTGCAATGGTCGTCCCACCAGCAGATCCAATCATTATCTGTCCCTCCCGCATATATGTGGATTTTGCCACTCATGACAGACACCCCAACACCTAAGTCATGGTGAAAAAATCATTTCCCCTCAACGCAGCGTGTGCAAAATTGCGTTCTACATTCGTTTATGCAGAAGGCGCTTGATGCAAGCAGCCGGCGTGCCGCGAAATATTGGGCAGGACGTACAGGATCAGCGGACGCAGCAGTTTTCTAATCTCCGACTACCACAATATATAACCCCTCAACACAGCATTTTCCAGCGTTAGGACGAAAAATGACAAGATTGTTATACCCGCGCAAGATAGGATGAATGCCCCCAAACGTGAGGCATGTCAGGATCACGCATTCTTGCCAGAAAAAGCAGACAGAGAGCGAGATGAGGGAGTCATCTACAGAAGCTGCAAGGCAGTGACAGGTAGGCCGAGCGCAATCGAGAAAGGCCGATTTTACCGCTCAGGAAAGCGTCTAGGCTTTGGCCAAACGCAATGCGGCGCTTTTCATGAGACACTAGGCGCCACAGCCCTAAACTAAGGCAATAGTTGTAATATGGCTTTTCAAAAGGTAAAGGCGAGAGGCACGCTACGGAATAAGCGTTTACACATTTTTCATACTCGATATCGATGGAATTCGGAAATTGAGGTATTACCGAATCGGGCCAAGAGAACACGCGGTAGCATAACTCATCTGTGCGCGGAACAAAACCGAACGCGATTTGGAACGGGGGCGGTTTTCCCAATCGCCAACCGGTAAAAATCTCCTAGAAGTGACGAGCAGCCTCTATATGCTGCTCTCTGCAGCCGAACCGCACGCGATACCGCATCAAACCAGAGGTTTTCGCAGGTCGGCGTCGCGAAACAATCTCTTGAACTGACGAATACTACACTGAAGCTGGTCGAGCCGCTCGCGCAACTCGGGCGATTGCTTCAACGCTCGTTTGATATGCCGCGAGCGTTTTCCATCTAGATACGCCAAGAGATCGCCTTCTTCGACTCTCTCGGGCAAACATTCCATACATACACTCCATTCCAGCGATACGAATAAGACTTCCAAAATACGGAAGCGTTTCGGTTGTTGTCTAATAGAACGAAGCTATTGGGGTTTTGTTACAAAAACTTTATGGCAAAATGAGGTTAAATTTTCATCATGAAAAACCACCCTCGGGCGATAAGCGAGTCGCTCGAAGGCGGTATTGCGAACACTATTCCAACCGTCTGAAGGATTGCGTCCTATGCTTGCCACCCTCACACATCTGACCCGATATTTTCGAACATTTCCCGCACCTCCGGCAGCTTGCTCAAGTGCAAGATACTGCGTTCAGTGGTCCGATAGACCTCTTTATGAGTGACGTCCCAACCCTCGGCTACAAGGGCGTTCACGGTTTCTTCAACGCTTTCTTGCAAAATGAAGCGCCGCCAAAAAACCTCGCGGGCGAGCGGATCGGGCAAGAGTTCGAGGCAGCGTTCCATCCGCATCCGCGCATTGACTTGGTTGGCTTCAGGCTGTTTGGCCGGCTCGAAGCCCGTTGCCGCATTCAACTCCTCAAGCGACTGGGAGCGACGCTCACTGCGCAGAATGTTGAGCGAAACATTGAGCGTTGTTCGCTGCACAAAACTCCGATAAGCCGCCAGAGTCGACGCCTTATAAGGACGCTCCTCACTACGAAATTTGCATACCAGCCGGTATGCAACGATTTGTTGGATATCGTCAATCCAAGCATAGAGTGCTGGCGGGCACTGCTTACGAATCAATGGAAGCGATAGTTCCAGCAAGCGCTGGAGAGCGTCCGAGTCCCCCGACGCCGCCTGATGCAATACTTCGTCGTCAAAAATCAAGTTTTGGCTCTGTGACACTGTTCTCTATCCTTCTATATAAACCAAGGTGTAGCAGACTGGGTTGATCACTTTCTAGCAATTTGCACCACATTAATGTATGAGGGGACACACCTCTCACTCAGATGGTCGTTACAAAATAGCCGACCACACTACACAGGATGTGGCGTTATTGTCATTGCAACGTTATGAATATAGCATTTCTCGCATCGTACACTACACCTATGGCATAATAACTATAACACCAGATATTTGAGCCGGTAAACGAAATTTTTACCAAGGATATTGTTAGAAAAGGTTGCAGCAGGCGCCGAAAACACAGGAAAGGCGCCGCATCGATTTTTTATCGTTTTTGATAGCAAGCAACCTCAATCGACTTGCGCATGCCTACGCACGCAGCGACGAGTCCGCCGCTCTCCCTATGAAGCTGTTTCCAATTGCACTGGTTGTGATCGCTCAACGCCCAGGCAAACCACGATGCAAGCGAGCCGCGACGCCTGTCAACATCCGCGCCTCCAAGGACAAAACAGCCGCTGATGTTTTGAGTTATGAACCATTCAACTCCGCAAAGAACTCTTTATGGACTCGAACCGCTGAAATTCGGCAAATTTCACTTAAACTATTGACATACATACTCTATACAAAGTAAGCTGTCAAGTGCAACCGCCAAGGAGACAACAATAGCATCAATTCCCTGTCAATTCTGCATCAACGCGGTTCTGGTTCTCCAGGCAAATTTGGCCTCGTAACGTGCTTATTGAGGTTTATTCTTGATTAAAAGACGTAAGCATATCGTGAGAGTGAGGAAGCCGCATGAGCCAAAAGTCTTCTGATGCTGCATTTGGCATGGTTCTATCTCGCTACTTACAACGCAACCCAACCCTGAACCGTGACCGCATGGCGCATGGGATCCAACAAGACCCAGCTGTCGTGACCGATATGTGCAAAGGGCGGCGTCTCTCTGGCCCGCGCGCCCGCGAGCGCGTGCTGTCCATCATCCGCTGGCTGCACGAACACCGCGTCCTCGGCTCGATTGATGAGGCCGACGCGCTGCTGCAAGCCGCCCACATGGCCGAGCTAAGCGTCAGCGATACTGCCGAGGCGAACTTGTTCCAAGTGTTCGATGATCCTGACCTGCATCGCGGTCCAGAGCAATTCGATCCGTTCATTATCAGCCATCCAATCACCCATCCCAGTCGTTTCTTCGGTCGTCACTACGAACTCAATCGCCTATTCAACCTTTGGGATTCGTCATTGCAAAATGCGCTCATCCTGGGGCCGCGGCACAGCGGCAAAACATCGCTGCTCTATTACATCCAGCGGCTCGCCCGAACTCCTATGTCGCAGCTACGACCGACCCAACGCCAAGATTGGTTAACCCGATCGCGCAACTATAACTGGATCTTTGTCGACTTCCTGAACTCCAACATGGGCCGCCGCGAGCGTCTCTTCCGCTACTTGATTCGGCGGATGGGGCTACCCGCGCCCAAACGCTACGACCTCGATCATTTCCTGGCGACAGTCTGCGACTACTTGCGCCACCCAACCATCATCTTGTTCGACGAGGTGGGGGTTGTGCGGCAACGTTATTCCGAACTGGACAAGAGTTTCTGGGATGGCCTCCGCTCACTCTCAACCACACCGGCCCGGAACTACCTGGCGTTTGTGCTAGCGGCCATAGATTCGTCGCAAACAATGACTCTCAATAGTATTAACGACTGGAACTACTTTAATGTTACAGGATATGTGATGACACTTGGACCGCTCGCCAAAGATGAAGCCTACGAACTGATCGCCAGTTCACCGTTGCCGTTCAGCAGCGCCGACACCGACTGGATCATGACCAACAGCCGGCGTTGGCCCCTCTTGCTGCAACTCCTCTGCCATGAACGCCTCAGCGCGCTCCGGCACGGTGAAACCGATACGGCATGGCGCGAACACGGCCTGCGTCAGATAAACCTGTATCACCATCTGTTGCTGAAAAGGTGAAGCGCTGCGTTCTGTTTCACCAGATCGCCCCACTATGATGGTACGTTTGCTCAAATCCATCATTGTGATGGGGGGTGCTGCCCTAGTCTTGCTCGCAACCTGCAGTGGTCCGTCTGGAGCGCCGCTGCAATCAGAAACGGACCGGGCAGCACACTCCATCACCTTAGACAAGGCGGCGGACATAGCTCTGATACCGGCAACCGTTTTTGCCACGCCCTATGCCCAGCAAACGCTTACTCCAAGCCCGAACCGGCGCTCCATCACCCCCAGCATTCAACTCGCCACGACTGCGCCGTCCCCAACGATGTCGCCCTCTCCGACATCGTCACCATTCCCACCGACGCCAACCTTCACTCCGGACAGCGTCGTCGCCAGCATAGACACCCATTTGCAAGAACTGACCGACCTCAACCTATTCAGCGGCTCCGTTCTGGTCGCCCAATCCGGGACAGTTCTGCTCAACAAGGGCTACGGGTTGGCCAACTACGAGCATGCACTGCCGAACACCCATCTAACCCGCTTTCGTCTGGCTTCGCTGACCAAATCATTTACAGCGCTGGCGATCTTGCTCCTACAAGATCAAGGGGCGCTCGCAGTACAGGACTCAGTCTGCGCCTATCTGCCAGATTGTCGGGCAGCCTGGCAGCCGATAACCATCCACCATTTGCTAACCCACACGTCCGGTATCCCCAATTACACCGACTTTGCCGGTTTCGCAAATATTGAGATGTCGCCAGCGACACCAGCACAACTGATCGCCCTTTTCGACGACTTCCCCCTGGAATTCGCTCCAGGATCGGCCTACCGCTACGGCAACTCGGGGTACGTGCTTCTGGGAGCGATTATCGAGAACGTCACCGGGCAATCATACGCCGATTTCCTGCACGAAGCGATCTTCGCGCCGCTACGAATGAACAACACCGGCTTTGCCGCTAGCACCCCTGGCTCACACGAAGCCGCAGGCTATGCGAATGTCGGCGCCCCGGCAAAGCCGCTCGACCCGTCTACCCTCTTCGCAGCAGGCGGACTCTACTCCACAGTCGAAGATTTATACCTTTGGGACCAGGCGCTCTACACCGACTCTCTGATCGCAGCAGACGTGTACACGGCGATGGTCACGCCATTCCGCAATAACTACGGGTATGGCTGGAAGGTCAGCGACCATGTAGGACGCCTTCGGGTCGCCCACTCCGGCATCATGAGCGGCAGCGCGACCTACCTCGCACGCTACTCGGAGGATATGCTCACCATTATTGTGTTGAGTAACCTGGAGAACGCTGCTGTTGAGGATATGGGCAACTATATTGCCTGGCTCATCTTCGCAAGCGGTTGAGCCGCTTTCCGCACAAAGTGCAGCTTACCCCTGTCAACTATCCCGACGCTTTTGCCAACAGACCAACAGCGAGCATTGAAGCTACAGCTTCATGCTCTGCAGAATCGGCATATCATTACATTGCTTTCCTTGCCACAAGAAAGCACAAAACCAAGCCGATGAGCCAGTTGCGCCTGGCCCGACATGTTGGCGCTCGCTGCCGCTACTTGCTTCAAACAAAGATGTTAGGTCTGATAGTATGCCTCAAGTTTGCTCAAAACGTAAACTGGGCGATAGAAAGCCAGGGCGATGTCACAGTTGAACATCAGCCGCAGACCAGAAGTAAAGGCATCACATCTGTCTGCAAATACTCGCCATACAGTCTTATTCCTGGTCGACCCAATAGCTCACCAGGCGACCTTCCGGATCGTAGAGTGCGCCATCGTCGCGATTACTATTACTCCAAATGCTATCGCTGCCGGCGAAGGGAAAATCGCGGGTCTCGCCCGGTCTCAACACTCCGCCAATACCTTCGTGGACTTGACTGCCCGCCAGGCTGCAGAGAGTCCAACCCGTCAGTTCAACAGGCGCGTCGCTGACATTCTTCAACTGTACAAGCTCATCCCGCTTATCGACGCCGACGATACGTACCGGATCATCGGAGGCGCGACCGGCATTCGGTTCCGACTGACAAACATCGCCCTCCGGCGATGCAGGCGCCTCCGCTGACGATGCGCTTGCCTGTCGTTCACCGCCACAAGTTGTCGGCGACCAGAGCCCGCGCTGCGATTCGCGGGCTTCGTCCTGGGCGCGTTGGAACGCCTCCTGATAGTGATACGGGATGCGAAAGGTGAATTCATAAGCAAAGCCGTCGGCTATCATGATCTGGTTGAAGAGTCGCCCATCGGGTAACCAAATATAACGCAGCAAGCGCCCAAAGTCATCGCGATCACCCTGGGTTTCGTCGGCTTCAAGAAAAACGGTTTGCCCTGTTAGCAACTCCTTCGCCTGTTCTGACGCTTCGCGGCCAAAACATTCCACAGGGCGACGCGGGTCCACTGTCTCCGGAGTATTGATTCCAATCAGTCGCAGTCTGACAATCTGGTTATCTAAACGTACATCGACCGTATCGCCGTCGACAACGGCATCCACCCGCGCCCGAGGCAAACCCTCGGGGATCGCCGACAGCGCTGCAGTGGAGGCATTCCCCCCTGCACCGCCGCCGCATCCAGGCAAGATCAAAGCACAAAGACCCAGCAACACGAACAGTCGACGGCAAACGCCAGTGATCCTTGAAACAGAAATTCGTACACCCTTGAACCAGAGCACGCCACGTCCGTGCCAGAAAATATGCATTGTGCTGTATCCCCACTTATATCACAACTCCCGCCCTCGATCCCAAGCAGAGCGGAACTTTCCTCTATCCAGTCGCCATACTACCACGAAAAGAGCCGATAACTGAGAAATTGAAAATTGAAAATTGAAAATTGAAAATTGAGCGTGCGAACGTTTACTCCTATCGCGGCGCTATCACTACCCGCAATCCGTCATGATGGGGCGAACATCATCGGGATGGCTCCTGACTCGCACGCTACAGTGCAGCGACTTGCTATCAGAACACCATGAACCGCTACGCCACGCCACGGCAAATTCATCCGCAGTAAAGTCTGTTTTGAGATCTCCGCTCTTCATCGGGTAGTTTCGATAGCTACTCGCAGTCACTTCCCACACATTCCCGGCCATATCGAGCGCACCCAAGCTGCCGCACCCATCGGGCAACAACCCACCGGTGCGGGCCGATCAATATTGCTCGTATTGTAGATGGCCCGCTCTACAGTCGGTTCCTCAAGCTGCTCAGTCAGCCAGGCACAGAACGCTGCCGCTTCGTACCAACTAACCCCAATTACTGGTTGATTTGGCCATGTGAACGGCGGGTAGTTCCAATCCGATGGCTTGGTACGCTAGCGCTGTTCCTTTCAACGCCAGCCCTCCGGCGTCTACCAGCGACAAGCTGCAACGCCATACCCCGCCTGGAGAAAGGGCGCGTACTGTGCCACCATAATTGGGAAGCGAGCAATCCAAAAGTCAGGGAGGGCGATATCGGCACGGGGCATAGTGTCTTTCCAGCCGCCAATGGAGTAAACGCCAGAACAAATCGAACACCAATAGGAGCGCCCCATCGTTTCGACGCGATGTGACGAGTTCATTCGCAGCACCTCATTGAATTTTTACAGCGGCGGCAGCGATACGCGCCATTGGTCAAGCGTTACCAGAAAGCGCGGGTCGCTCAGTGCGCCCAACGCATCAGCCGCTTCGATTCGCTGCGCTAGTAAGATAGCCGAATCAGGCTGTTCAAGCCGATCGATGAGTGCGGCGCGCAGTTGCCCTTCGAAGCCCAAGACATCATACGCCCGCCCCGCAAGATACGTCTGTCGCCCCAGGATCACGTAACACGTCACCGCGAGAAGAGCGTCGCTTTGGCGCTGTGCAACTGTCTTAACAGTCATGCCGCAACGCGCAGCAATCAGAAGATGCAGCCAATTCCAGGTCATCCCAAGTTTTTCCTGGTGCAGTAAATGCCCCATCAACAATACGATCGCTTCGCGCCAGCGATCATCAGCCGTCGTCCACTGCTGATAGGCCAACGCCGCATCCTCCCGGCTAGCCAAAAGAGTTGTACCGTTCCCTGGTTACTCCGACCGCTGCGCCGTGCATCGCGCCAGGAATCGTTACAGCGCCTTTGGCGAGATCACCGCCGGCCATATCGCCCACAGTCATGGCGCCAAACTGGCTCTGGTCGCCAAAAGTGAGCACATGCAGGCACCCGCGCTGATCGCCAGATAATCGGACGGCACGTTTTTCGAATACTGCCCGCGCTTCCTCGACGCCCCATTCGTCGATCAGATCGCGTAGCCGTTTGGCCAGCGTTTACTCATGGGTTCACCTCACACCGTTCCTTATGATGCCATTAGTGCGTTGTGGAGCGGTCCGATTGGAGGTTCAAACAAGGTTTCAGCGCGGCGCTTCCAATTTGACCGTTATTTCACATCTCTTCTAATCACATAGCCTACTGTCGAGATGAGAAGCGGTTGGGCCGCCATCCAAACAGCAAAAGAGCGATGAACCTTGTTTCAATGACGAAGAGGATTGTCGTGGAGGATGCCCGCACATCCTTACGTGTTGATACGGGTGGCGAGTCAATTCAACGGGGAATGACATCGTTATCAGTCAGCTTCGGCGGATCGTTCCCGTTGAGGCTGGGGAATGACATCGTTATCAGTCAGCTTCGGCGGATCGTTCCCGTTGAGGCTGCGGCTGCGAGCGTTCATAGATCTCGCGACTCTGCGTAACAGCCTCCTTTGCTTCATCCAGCCAACGCAGGCGCATATACAGCCGCCCTTGGTTGAGCAAGAGCAGCGCTATTGTTTTATCAGCCTGGGCGGAGGATGATAGCTGCTCGAGACCGCGGAGCGCCTGAGCGATTGCATCGACGCCTTCCTGATAACAGCCTATAATCTGATAATAGAGGGATAATGCTCGTACAGCGCGCGACAACTTCTCTTCTTTAGCCCAGGCGGCGGCCCAGCGCCATGCCGCGCGAATATCTTCGAAATTGGCCCGCAACGCAGCGACAGCTTCGGGCTGAAGGCTGCCATCCAGGCCGCTCCAATGTGCAGCCACAAACTCGGTGTAGTAGGTGCAATGCGCATCGTAGACCAGGGCCATCTCGTCCGGCGCTTGCTCCAGATATTCGGCAGCGTATTGGCGCAACAACTCGTGGAGGCGATATCGCCCGTCGGGCTCGACCTGCAACAACGAGCGCTCGGCGAGGGTTGCGAGCGACTGGTGATACGAGGATTGGGGTTTGTGCCGATCCGCCTCCAATTCGACTTCCCGCACCGCTATACCTAAATCGCGGTAGATCGCTTCAACTGCAGCAACGGGGAAGCTCGCGCGAAACACCGCAAGGCACTTAAACGCCTCACGCTCTGTCTCGGCCAAGGATTGCCACACAACCTGAAACATTGCGCGGGTGCTGTCTTGGCGCCCAATCGCAGACAGTTCTTCAATCGCGTGTTCGATGGCATCGGCAATGGCGGCGCAACGCATCGTTTTGGTGAGGGTTGCCGCCAACTCGATCGCCAGGGGCGCACCCTCAACAAGATGACAGATACGCGCTACGCCAAGCGCCTCGCTCGTCGGCTCGAAATCATGCCGGAACTGGCGTGCGCACGCGGCAAAAAGCTGGGCCGCCTCGCAGCGCAAGCGATTAGCGGCACGGATATTTTTCGCAAAGGGCAGACCATGAACCTGATACACCCACTCGTCCGGCAAGCTCAACATCGCTCGGGATGTCGCTAGAAGCTTGACGCCGGGTGCAGCTTGTAAGATCTTGGACAATAATGGTATTCCGCCCAGAAGTTGCTTCCCCTGATCCAAAATCAATAAAAGTTCTTTATCTTGCAGATAATCGATCAGATAATCGGTTGAATCAACGCGACTCGGCAAAGTGATGTCAAGCGCATCAGCCAGAACAGAAATGAGGAAATTATGGGATTGTACAGTCGGGAGCCGGACCAAGTAAACGCCGTGCGGAAAACGATCACGCATCTGCACAGCGGCCTGGATGGCAAGTCGGGTCTTGCCAATCCCTGCGGCGCCGAACAGGGTCAGCAAGCGGCAAGCAGAGGTCACTAACAAACCAGTTACTTCAGCCAGATCGTCAGATCTGCCGATGAATGGAGCAAGATCCGTTGGATGCCCAGAAATGTGCGATTGGGTTAAAGAATCAGATAACAGCATGGACAATCATATCGGGACGGTTGGGTCGCCGACTTCCGTTCATTGGAGCTGCCACATCATTTGGCGCATAGATAAATGCTGTAGCGCTCACTAGCTTTTATACTCAGATAATAATCTCGATAGCGCCGGGTAAAATCTCTACGCTAATCCGCTGCGCATCAGTCGCGACAACCTCGCCATCGGTCGCCACAGGGATAGGATGCGAACTGGTTACTGTAACATGCTGCGCTCGCCCCATCGTCACCTGACGCAAGCGAGTATGACTGCCATTCAATAGCTTGGGTATATGCTGAATAATCTCATTCAGGCGCATATTGTCGATCATACAGAGATCAAATAGGCCGTCATCGATCAGGGCGTTTGGCGTTAGCCAGAAGCCCCCGCCCTGGCAACGCCCATTCGCAACACTGGTAAAGAGTAAGCGACGTTGGATCTCATGATCATCAAAATGAACGGTCATCGGATGAACTTTGTAGATTGATAGAGCACGTATCACCGCCAAAAGATACACCGCAAACCCTTTGAGCTTGGTAATTTTCAGACTCTCTACAGCAACTTGCGCATCTATTCCTATACTGAGCGCATTGATAAAGCAGCGCGTATGCTTCTGGGTTCCCGCTTCGACCGTGATCCGGCCAATATCCACCAAGCGAGCCTGATCCCGAGACAGACGACGTACAGCTCCGGCTAGATCATTAGGACGTATCTCATCCAGCACCTTAATAAAATCGCTGCCGGTGCCCAAAGGCACAATACTCAGCGATGCGTTTTTGTGCAACTGTTTGCGGCTACCAATAATTCCATTCACAATTTCGTTGAGCGTGCCATCGCCGCCAACCGCAATGATTTGATTGTAACCGCGCTCAACAGCCTGATACGTCAACTCGGTCGCGCCGCCACGCGCGTGGGTGGTTATGAGATCATAGTCAATACCAGCTTCAGATAAGGCCCGCTCCAACTCGTGCCGCCGACGCCCGGCCTTTCCGCGACCAGCCGAGGGATTAAGAATAATACAGCGTTTCATTGTCACATTTCACACGCTTCAGTCCCACAGGTCAGATGCTTACACCCAGTATATCAGCAACCGTAAAAATATCCTTGTCGCCACGCCCAGAGAGATTGACAAGGAGGCGTTGTTCGGAACTGAGAGTTGGGGCAAGCTTGATTGCTTCGGCAATGGCGTGGGCGCTCTCCAGCGCGGGAATAATGCCTTCGAGTCGGGCTAATTTCTGGAAAGCGTCAAGCGCCTCAGCATCGCTCACACTGGTGTATTCGGCACGACCGGTATCGTGCAACCAGGCGTGCTCTGGCCCAATACTCGCATAATCCAGACCCGCAGAGACGCTGTGTGTCAACGCGATCTGGCCATTATCGTCCTGCAAAACATAGGAGTACGTACCTTGTAAAACGCCAGGTTTAGCCCCCAAGAAGCGCGCAGCATGGTCGCCAAGGTTGTTCCCGCGCCCACCGGCTTCAACGCCGCGCAAGCGCACTTTGCGATCATCGAGGAAGGAATGGAAGATACCGATAGCATTTGAACCGCCGCCCACACAGGCTAGCACCATATCGGGCAGACCGCCAGCGCGGTCCAACATTTGCTGGCGCGCCTCATCGCCGATCACGCTCTGAAAATCACGCACCATCGTCGGGTAGGGATGCGGCCCGAGGGCCGAGCCAAGCAGGTAATAGCTGTCTGGGTTCGTGACCCAATCCCGCATCGCCTCATTGATTGCATCTTTCAAGGTGCGGCTGCCGCTGCTTACACCACGCACCTCCGCGCCGAGCAGATGCATCCGGAACACATTGGGGCGCTGACGAGCCATGTCTTCTGTCCCCATGTACACAACACATCCCAAACCTAACAAAGCGCAGACCGTTGCGGTCGCTACACCGTGTTGGCCGGCGCCGGTCTCGGCGATCACTCGGCGTTTGCCCATGCGTTTCGCCAGCAATCCCTGCCCTAAAGCATTGTTGATCTTGTGTGCACCGGTGTGGGCGAGGTCTTCACGCTTGAGAAAGATTTGAGCGCCACTGCAATAACCAGTTAGGCGCTCAGCGAATGTTAGGGGAGTTGGCCGGCCTGTGTACGTGTGGTGCAGATGGGTCAATTCGGTCCAAAAACTCGGATCGTCGCTTACTTGTGCATAGGCCTGATCCAGCGCAGATACGGCGGGTATTAGTATTTCTGGAACATAACATCCGCCATACGGCCCAAAACGACCCGTTACATCTTTTCCTTCCAACTGCGGCATAGAACAACCCTTTGCGGGGAAAGCAGAAGGCAGGAAGCCATGCCACGATATATTCGCTATGTTTGGCTTCCTAACCTTCCGCCTTCGCCATCACAACCTACTTAATAATCAGACTTTCGTCCTTATTCTTCTCGCCTTCTTCGATCAGCATGATGGGAATACCGTCTTCGATTGGGTAGCGATAGCCATTACGCCGGTTGACTAACCACTCTTTGCCGCTGTTATCGGTCATCAACTCAACCGGTCCCTTGTCTGATGGATCGGCGAGAATTTCCAGCAACTCGGGGCTGATGCTTCGCTTTTGCCCCCTGCCTAACCCGTCACCGCCGATTGTACCCGCCGCCGGAGTAAGGTCAAAGACGCTTTCCTCCCGATACTGTCGGATCGCGCGGAGAACCACAACTGCAAAACCGATCAGCGTAGCGAGACCTAATACTCTCCAAAATACTTTCACAGTATAGCCTCCTTGTTCGTCAGCGGCAGAGCACTGTCTAAGTGCATTGGCGCCGCCCTCCACTACACAGTATGATGATACACAAAATTATACAAAATCATGAGCGTGAACCGCCTGCACAAACGCGCTAATTTTCGCGCAATCTTTAATTCCGTCAGTTTCGACGCCACTGCTGACATCCACGCCCCAGGGGCGCACCTGAGTCATGGCCACAGCAACATTGCCAGGTGTCAGCCCGCCAGCCAGAATCAAGGCTTGCTGCTGAGCCAGAGCAGCCGCCCGACACCAATCGGCCCGAGCGCCAGTGCCGCCAAATTGCCCCGGTACATGAGCATCGACCAGCAGGCGTATTGCAAACCGTGCGTCGTCGATTTGCCCTTGCGCTGTTGTTTGTCGTTCAACAGCGAGCTGATGTTGGTTTGCTGTTTGCGCCAGTCTGATCCAAGCGTCTTCTTCCGGCGAGTTATCGAGGCGCACCGACTTGATCACCGGACACCTGATCGCCACTGCGTACTCTCGCGTTTCGACACCGCTTAGTTGCACATAATCCAATGCGCAGCGTGCAATCAACGCATTGATCTGCGCTGGCTGCTCATGCACGAAGAGTCCGACCACCTTCACTCGTCGGCCCTGCTCATGTTCGCGCAACGCAGTAACAAGAGCGGAAGCCTGATCCGCGCTCACCTGACGGCGGCTAGGCGCAAAGACCAGTCCGATCCAATCGGCGCCCGCCGTAGCAGCGGCGAGCGCGTGTTCAACCGTTTGAATACCGCAAATCTTGATGATTGTCATACCCGCCGCGTACTATGTAAAACATCATGATGGCATATGTTTAACGCACAACACCCGCATCATGCTTCACATAGCGCACTTTCCATTTCAGCCTTCACTCTTCAGTTTATAATAAATTCGCTTACCACGACCGCTGCGCTCCAACAAACCAGCATTGATCGCCTGTTTGACCATTGTCCGCAACTGTTCGTTAGTCCGGCTGATCGCCTCCTGCTTCCGCAGCTCACGGAGCGTGTCAAAAACTTGGGCGAAAGAGGCTGGCTTGGTAAATCCAGCCATCATCGTACGAAAGACCTGCCATTCTTCGTCGCTGAAGGCAATGTAATCAATGTCGCTCTCTTCCTCTTCGCCTTCACCCGCCTTTTCGGCAGTAAGCTCAACAACGGTCTCAACCGCCTCTGGCAAGCTGACAGCAACCGGCTCCGGTGCAATCTCTTCGCTCACTAGGGCTTGATCTTCAACAACAGGAGTCTCGGCTACGGGCATTTCCTCCGCTGCTGGAGCCATTTCGCTTTCAGTAAGCGCCGCACCCTCGTCAGCGACGAGCGCAGGTTCAACTTCATACGCTACGAAGTTTGACATTTCGGGCGTAAAGATTATCTCCGGTTCAGGGACGTATTCAACCGTATCTGATGAGCCAGGGGTTTCGTCTTCAAGTGCAGGAGCGGCTTCTTGTTCCGCAAGCGATCTCGGCTCAAGCTCCGTTCCAAGCGGTTCAGGCGCAGCGACAAGCTCAGCATCAGGCGCTCCAGTTTCTGACGGAAGCTTGCTAATCGCCTGTTCGGGCAATTGCTCCTTGTCGTCGAACAGAGCATCTCCCGCCTCGGCAGCGATCACTTCCTCGGGAGTCATTTCTTCTTGAAATGCAGCGATCTCGGCGATAAGTTCCAACCCATCGAGATCTCGTAACTCATCAGGGCTATCTGCCACCGATGGATCAGGCTGTACACCATCGAGTAAGGGGGGTTGCGCTGGCGTTTCTGCGGCCGTTTCGGCATTACGACGCTGGCTTCGCGAACGGCGGCGCCGGCGGCGACCTGTGGGCGTCGGCGCCGGTTGCAGTATTTCCGCCTCGGTCGCCGCTGGCTTACGATCCTGGCGGCCGTTGCCCAACAACGCCATATCGAGACCAGGTTCAAGCGGTTCTTCTTTCAGGTCGGCGGCAAACTGCGATAGTTTATAGGGGTCTTCGTTAGGCAGGAAAACCTCGTTGACGGTGCCGTTGGTGAAGATCTGCACCTTCCCGCGCTTTTCCGCATCGAGCACAAAATCCTTGAATTTGGCAAAGGGCCGACCATTCAGATCGCGGTAGCGACTTTCTTTGAAATCACCGCCCATCAATTCTTTCATCACCAGTTTGAGCGAGCCTAGGGTCGAAACATAGCCACGCTTACGTACAAGATAAATGGCATCGATTAAAACCCCATAGATATCTGACTCGGCAGGCGCCCCGCTGCCCTCAGCGACATCGTTCGCAGCGACATCAGATGAGCGCGCGCGTTGTCGGTCGCTGACGACGCTTTGGGGGCCTTTTCCAACCAATTGCTCATAAAAGACAAACTCGTCGGCGCTCTGAGCCAGATGGGTTGATGCGGCCCCGCCGATACCAATAATAATAACTTCTTTGCCCTGTTGCCGAATACTATTGACTAACGGAATAAAATCGCGATCACCAGTGACAAGTACAAAGCGATCAATATTCGTATGTACGAACAGCGTTTTCATGGCATCAATACAAAGATTCATATCAACACTGTTCTTAATGGCCCGTCCCGTTCGGCCCATATCTTTGTCATAATAGTAAGTCGGGACATACATCGGCTCAATGCCGTTCGCATACAGAGCGCTTGTAACACGGGGGTAACGATACCAATCGGCATAGGCGCGTGCGATAACGACACGACCCAGTTCATTACAGCGCTCCATAATCGACTCGAAGTTCGGGTTGGCATCAAGTTTGTCCCGAACACTCACATAGACGTTCTCGAAGTCAATGAAAACGGCTACATCGGGTCGCCTATTCTCGTGTAACATTGTCTGTTTGCTTTACTCCTGTTTGGTGGTTTGGAAAGGTGTGACGAAGGTGAAATACCTCGACGCCAGCTTGGTTAGGCACTATCCTATCGCCCAAACGGGTGGTCGCAAATACGATAAGGAGTTGGTTGATCAATCCGACGATATACACATAACGAGCGCAGCTCTCATATTGAAGAGCGGTTATCGTCGCGTAACAACAAACACCTCATACCAAACATATCGACGACCAGGATAGACTATCGTAGCACAGCATCGGAAAAATCCGCCTGGTTCCACCTCAATGCTAAATCTCAAATCTATCAAGCCTTCGCGGTGAGACCAAATCAATATCTACTGTCCACCACACGCTGCTAGGGCTTGCTATTGCGGGCGATCCTACTATAGCACTGGCGCGCCGTTCATGCAAACGGATTGACCAAAATAATGACAATTGGAAAACAACGAACGATCAAGTGTAACACTACAGCACGCCTTACATAAGTAGAGCCTTCTGATGCCATAACACTTGTCATATTGAATGACAGAGCGTGTTGCATACATAGCGTTCATCGGTTTCTTTGTTTCGTTCAGAATCATAAATGTCGCTTTAGTATTTTCATTTTGTCATTGCTCACAACCGACTTATCTCGCCATAGGCCAGCAGGCGTGCGCGCAATTCGTCTTGGTCAATGCAACCACGCTGATAATCCCACCAAGCGAGCAGGGCTGCCCGCACCATGCCGATGCCTGTAAGCAACCGATGCGCCTGCAAAAACCTACGGCTGTAATGTTGGCGAAAGAAGGTGATCCGGCTGCGATAAAGCTCTACCTGCATTCGTTGGCGAAATTGGCGGGTTGCAGCGCCGCCGATATGCGTAACCTGCGCTGCAGGAACTTGCCAGATCGCCCAGCCGCAATGGCGAATCCGCCAACACCAATCGATCTCCTCGCTATACATAAAATATCGTTCATCCAACAATCCTGCCTCTTCGATGACCTCACGGCGCACCAGCATACATGCGCCAAGCGGGTGATCAATCGGGAAAGGATGTGTCTCCTCGCGGCGCTCTTGGGGATAGCGCCCATGCCACCACGAATTGTAGAGGCGACCGGGGAAAACTTCACCGGGGGGGAAAACTTCAAGCGCGCTCATCGTCAGCGTTGGAAAACGAAACGCCGCCAGCTGGATACTGCCATCCGGATTGAGCAAGCGCGGACTGGCCATCCCAACCCGCGGATGCACCTGCAGGAATGAAGCTAGCGCCTCTATTGAACCTGGCTGTACAATCGTGTCAGGGTTCAGCAACAGAACCGCCGAAGGCAGGGCGGCAAACTCAGGCTTGGCGTTATCGCCCTGGTTAGGCGGACACTCTGCGCACAACAAATCGTCGCTGGGCACGTCTATATTTCGCTCGAATCCGACTGACAAGCTTTGCCGCCGATGACGCCCTCGTTGTTGATTCTCCGTTTCTGCGACCAAATCTGCTTCGAGCGATACCGGGATCGACGCTGGACAAGCAACAGGTTGCTGATCGGAAAAGCCCAATACCCGCAACCCGACATTATTACCGCCTGCGAATCCTAGATTCCGATGAAGCGCATACAACTCTATATTGGGAAAGTGAGAGCGCACCCAGGCGACACTCTCATCGGTCGAAGCATTATCAACCACGACGATTCGCAACGGCAACGTGCAGGTCTGGAGCGACCGCAGGCAATCGAGCAGCAGTGCAGCCGTGTTATGCGCAACGATGATCACGCCGATTGTTGGTTCAGATTGATGCATGGCGCGACGGATTGTAGCGCGAAAAGGCGGAGAATGCAAGAGTTACAGAAATCTCGCTTTCATATCAAACCAAAGCCACGAAACACCAGCAGCACACAAAGCGCCGCCAAGACCAAACCAGCCATGACCTGCAACGGCGAATGATTGCGCGTCCGCACCCGCGCCCAACCCAGCGCTACTGCACATACCCAGAAGAAAAAACCCAGCGGCGCGACATAGATTGTCGCCAGTGTGGCTATCGATCCAATACTAGCGGAATGTATGCTGATCTTCCAGAATAGGTTGATCAACCAGGCCAGCATGTTCAACACCACAGCACTACAGAGCAGCGCCACGAACGGCACAGGCGCTTTCAACGCAAACAAGATCGCCAAACCAACCAACACCGTGAGCAAACCAAAGAAGTAGAGTTCATTCCGCTGCTGACGCACCGAAATATCTTCATCACTGTAGGCGCCCTGACGTAAGCGGATAGTAAAAAAGGCCGTTGGCGGCGCCACCTGAAGCAGCACACACAGAATCGCCCAACCCAAACCGGCCAGGCGCTCAGGGATGGCAAATAAGCCAACGACAAAAAAGCTCATCACACCTAAAAGCATCGGATGCAAAAGCTGTGATAGCCGGCGTGCAAAGGTATAACCCCTTCCTGGAATTGCGCCACGCTGAAGCGCCTCTGCAGTTAGATCGCGTTGTTGAGCCATATGGTTGACAAGCTCCTATCTCGCTAACGCCCGCGTGCTTGGAGCACGCTTTGGATCGTAGTCGACCTTCATCCAAGCTTTAGCTTAACACACGTTCATACTGTGTAAGCAAGGCATGTGCCGACCGATCCCAGGTAAACTGCTGAGCCTGGATTGGCCCAGCCTGGCGAAGTTGTTCGGCGCCGGACAGAGCCACAGTAATGCCCTCAGCAATCGCGGCGCTATCAAACGGTTCGACCAAGATCGCTGCAGCGCCAGCAATCTCGGGGAGGCTAGCGACACGGGTTGTCACAACTGGCACGCCACAAGCAAGCGCTTCGACAACGGGCAAGCCAAAGCCTTCGTAAAGCGATGGGTAAACGAAAGCCCGCGCTAGATTATACAATGCCGGCAGGTCACTGTCAGCAACATAATCCAGAAAACGCACACGTGATTGCAACTGAAGGCGTTCCAACGTGGTAAAGATCTCTTCGTAGAGCCAGCCTTTGCGTCCTGCAATAACCAGTTGCGTTGGCGACGCAATAGTGCTAAAAGCCTCTAAGAGCCGGACCAGATTCTTGCGTGGCTCGATGGTGCTTACAAAAAGCAAAAATTCCGCCGGCAAGCCCAGACGTTGGCGCACCGGCTCGATCTGGCTCGCGGGCAACGGGTGGAACTGCGGCGCAACACCGGGGTAGACAACCGCGATACGCTCGGGCGCAACATCCAGCATACGCATCAGATCAGCGCCGGTAGACTGCGAGTCGGCCAAAATCAGGTCGGCGCGGCGTAGGCTCCGTGGGGCCACTCGAGCCAAGTAACGCTGCAGCGACGGCTCAAAACATTCTGGATGAACCAGGAAGGTCAGATCGTGAACGGTCAGCAGCGTACGGGCGCGAGTCGGCGGCAACACGAAATCAGGGGCATGGAGCAGGTCGAGATGGCCAGTAAAGATTTCGACAGGCAGGGGCAAACGCAGGCGCTGCCAGAGGATCGTTAACAGACGCGGCGAAAGCGCAATTGGAACCGCACGGACATGGGGAAACGCAGCGCAAAGTTGACGTAAATCGGCGAGATAGGAGCTTTGGGAAGGTATTCCGCGGGCAGCAAAGAAGAGCACGAAGCGAAATTGTGTGCTTTGGGCAACTGTTGCACGCACCAACTCGCGGGTGTAACGACCAATACCCGCTCCCTGCCACGCGGCAGCCGTATAATCAATACCAACAATCATCAAACAGTAAGCGTCGAGCTCTGAGCACTACACAATAAAC
>JAKSDJ010000677.1 GCA_022360155.1 Chloroflexales bacterium
CGGTGCATACGTTGGCGCTCTCAATGTTGTTGACCCCTTCAATTTCCTCGATTACAACTTCACCCTGCCCGCAAACGCCGACCGCTTCACTATTGGCACCCCACCCCTGGACTATGGACGGCATCGATCTCGAATCCTCTCTCGTCGCTCATGGCCTGGAATTCACCTTCCGCGGGCGCGCAGCCCACGCCGCCGTCAACCCGCACGAGGGCATCAATGCGCTCGACGCCATGATCATTATGTTCAGCAGTGTTGGCTTGCTCCGCCAGCAGATCCGCCCCGACGCACGCATTCACGGCGTCATCATCAACGGCGGCAGCGCACCAAATGTCATACCCAACTACACCGTTTGCCGCTTTCGGGTCCGGGCCAGCGATCCCGAGTATGCCAGTGCACTGGTCGAGCGAGTGATTGCGTGCGCCCAAGCCGGTGCGCAGGCAACCGGCGCGACAATGGAGTGGCATGAGTATACGCGCCCTTACCTCAACAAGAAGCCCAATCACGCCCTGGGTGCGATTCTGCGCGCCAACCTGCGGGCCATCGGGCGGGACGTGAAGGAGCGACGTGAGCGGACCGGCGCGGGTTCAACCGACTTTGGCAACGTCAGCCACCATATCCCAACCGTCTGCGCCTACCTGGGGATCTGTGGATCAGAGGCGGGATGGCATACCAAGGAGGTTGCAGAAGCGACTCGTACCGAGCGGGGCCATGCTGCCATCATCGCTGGCGCCAAAGGGCTGGCAATGACCGCGCTCGATGTCCTGATCGATGAGGCGTCGCGCGCACAGATCCAGCAAGAACACCGAGAACGAATCGCCTCGGAGAGGCGATGAGATGAGCGTACGCGGAGGTGACAAGGTGACGGGTGACGAGGTGACGAGACGGGCGCACCACTGTGTGCGCCCCGGGCGCTTGCTTTACAAATCAGCATTCAACCCTTGCTACTCGCGGCGCTCCCAACCGTTCCAATAGGTTATCTCGCGTACCGGTTTGCGTTGAGCCAGCTTAAAATCGGCGCCGGTGAAATAAGCGACCGGCACCAACGCCACCTGGGTGGTGTTGTCGGGAATGTCCAGCAACTGCGCTGCCTCACGCTCATACCCCAGATGCAGCGTCGTTAGCACCGAACCCAAACCACGCGCGCGCAAAGCCAGCATAAAGGACCATACAGCAGGGAAGATCGACCCATAGAGCGATGCTTGCATCGCCACCCCAGCGTTTTCGACTCGTCCTGCAACACAAGGCAACACCAACACCGGGACTTCCTGCAAATGCTCGGCAAGATAGGTGGCCGAATCACGGATAGCCGCTCCGGCGCTTGCGTTGGCGGTCATGGTCGCTCCGCCAGACGTCAGGCCACCGCTGACATAACGATAAAACGCCTGGCGATACAGTTCGGCCAATCCCATTTTCAGGGCAGGATCGGTGACTACCAGAAAATGCCAGCCTTGCAAATTCGATCCCGTAGGAGACTGGATGGCAATTTCGAGGCAGCGCTCGATCACATCGGCTTCGACCGGGCGCTTCAGATCCAGGCGCTTGCGTACCGAGCGGGTTGTCGTTAACAGATGATCCACTGTTGCTAAATCCATGAGCCGGCTCCTTCATATTCCTTACATCCAATGCAAACAACATCCGCCTAGAACCGCACACAATGACTACAACGCCTTCTGGCCTTCGCGCGTCGACGCCAGGCGCCCAAGATGACAGGCTTCGCTCAGGCTCACCAGGTAGGGCAACGTATCGCTGTACTCAATGACACTGATGCTCGCGTTCGTAACCCAGATCCGGTTGAGGCGATCCATATTCATACCCAGCGCATCGGCGACCAGGATTTTGACCACAACGTCGTGGGTGCTCACCAGCGCCGTCTTATCGCTGTGTTCTGCACAAATGCGTTCTTTGAAGTCGAGCGTACGCTTGAGCACATTGCTGAAACTCTCACCGCCCGGCATCTGCGAGCGGGTGGGGTGTTCACGCCACTCGTGCAAACCCTCGGCATACTGTTCGCGCACTTCCTGGGCATACTTGCCTTGCCACTCACCATGATGGATCTCCAATAATGCCGGCGTGGCAGTCAACGGCACATTGGGATGAAAGCGAGTAATGGCCTCCGCAGTTCGCGCCGCGCGTTGCAACGGGCTGGTATAGATGACATCGATAGGCTCGTTCTTGAGTCGCTCGGCCAATGCTTCAGCCTGACGAAACCCCAACTCCGAAAGTGGCGCATCAAGCTGCCCTTGATAACGATTAATTCGGTTCCATTCGCTCTCGCCGTGGCGAACGATGATCATGCGCATTGTCACAACCTTTCATGGTGCTTATTGATTATGTGGATGGACGGTGAAACAATCAGCATTATAGCCGAATACTTCGTTCTTCATTTTGTGTGTGCTGAACAAAGGTTATGGTGTATAATCGGAGGTACGCCAAAAGAGTATTGCATACCAAACGATAGATAAGAACCTATGGGTCATTTCCCAACCCTGCCGCCGCCGTTCGAACCACCGCCAGTTGAGCCATCTCCGCCGCAGCGCGGCACGACAACACATACGCCGCAGCGCCGGGTCAATCGCAGCATGCGCTCACTGATTGCGTCTTTTCGCTATGCCTTTAGTGGTCTCTGGTATCTGCTGCGCACCCAGCGCAACGCACAGATCCATTGTCTGGTCGGCAGTTGCGCCGTGGCGCTGGGTACGTTTCTAAGCCTGGCGCGCTGGGAATGGCTGGCCCTGGTTTTGACGATCGCTCTTGTCCTAGCTGCTGAGGGTGTCAACACTGCGGTCGAGGCGGCTGTTGACGTGGCGACAAACGCCTACCATCCCTTCGCGCGCATCGCCAAAGATGTCGCAGCCGGTACTGTATTGCTCTGCGCGATTGCTTCGGTTATTGTGGGATGTATTGTTTTCATCCCACATCTTTGGCCCATCATAGTGGCGAGTTACGAGTTTGGAGTTACGAGTTTGGGAGGGCGCTAAACGAGCAAACCTAGCTGTTTTGTAACATCGAGGCCATTCTGGATTTTCGTTTACCGACACCTTGGCGCGAAAGCCCACACCCTTTCGGGGTGGGATGAAGCGCCGCAACGCTACCTCAACGCTTCGCAACGTGTAGATAGCTCTTGATTGCCAACACGTTTCATAGTATACTACAACCATGAAACAGGGCTATCGAAC
>JAKSDJ010000148.1 GCA_022360155.1 Chloroflexales bacterium
ATCAGCCCGGATGCGCCGATCAGCCCGGATGCGCCGATCAGCCCCGGCGCGTCGATCAGCCCCGGTACACCGATCAGCCCGGATGCGCCGATCAGCCCCGGCGCGTCGATCAGCCTGGATGCGCCGATCAGCCCGGATGCGACCGAAGCGCCTTCCTACGGCACTTTCCCCTATAGCACTGTGGGGAAGTCTTCTTCAAGCAGTATAGAGTAAGTTATGTCTGTTCCGCCGTAGTGATCAAGAACCGCTCGATCTGGACCGCAGGGCACTGTGTCCACGCGGGTGATGGTCGCTCCGGCGGCTGGTCGACGGATGTGATTTTCGTACCCCAGTATCGCAATGGCAACGCGCCTATCGGCCAGTGGACAGTCTCGCGGTTGTGGACCACCAGCGACTGGTACTACAACGGCAATCCCAATGGGCTCGATCACGATTATGCCGGCGGGCAGATCAACGACTTGAACGGGCGGGCGATTGGATCGCGCACCGGCATCTTGGGCTTCAAGTACAACCAGTCGTATAGCGCCACCTACCGGGCAGTCGGCTACCCGGCAGCGGACCCCTTCGACGGGCAGCGAATGTGGTACTGCAACAGATCGTTCCAACGCACTTATATTGGCAGCCCGGCGACCTTCAGCATTCGCTGCGACATGACGGGCGGCTCGAGCGGCGGTCCGTGGATTCGCAACTTCCAGTCAGGATCGAGCAGCAACGCCAACTATCTGAACGGAACAAACAGCTTTGGGACAAGCTTCTATCCCAACGAACTCTTCTCGCCTTACTTCGATAGCGACGCGGAGCGATTCTACGATGGATTGCCGTCATAATCGTTGAGACTGCGTGTCTAATGAAATTTGACAATCAACTAGTCTATGTAGTGCCGCCTTTAGGCGGTTTGAAGGCAGCACAGCCGCATGAAGGCGACACTACGAGCACCTTTCTCCATTACCGATTTTTGATCGTCAAAAACCATTAGTATCCCCCCGAGTTTGAGGTTTGGCGGGGCGTCCCTCTGCCAACCCTCATTGTCTCTGCGCCTCTTATTCCTGCAATCGCACGCTGATGACGCCAGTGGGCGCGGATTCGCCGCAGATCTGTGCAATTCTATCGCCTGCGGGCGAAGCCAAACGGCTGCGCAGCCTCGAACCGAAGCTCGGGCTGAGCGCTTGTCGTGCGCTCGACGTGCGCATTGAGCCTGCACCAAAGTATGGCGCGAGCGTCTCCAGGCAGCTCGCTCGCTCTATAGCAACTGCCGCCGCTGCGTTTCATGCACGGCCTCGGTGCGCCGATCCACCCCCAGCTTCTGAAAAATATTGCAGAGCCGGGTTTTGACCTTGTCTACCGCGATCACAAGTTCCGCTATGGCCTATCGGCAACGCTCTACCACTTGCTTACCGGCATAACCGTGCCGATTGCAGATGTTCGCGTGCTGGAGATCCGCAAAAGAGGCCGGACTGATCCATTGCTGCCGGCGTACATCTATGATCCGAATATTGGCGAAGAGGTGAGCGCCGTCCTGGCGAAAGGCATCAGCTTAGAGCTATGGGAACGCTATCATTCTGCGACTGAAATGCGCAGTGCGCTTGCTGCGGCAATCCCAACGGCGGCGCAGCCTGGCGCGTCGACCGAGCTGAGTCCGATCAAAACTCATCTGGCTGACCTGGAACAGGCACAACTGGATCTGGTTGAACAGATCAACAACCTGCCGGCCTGGCTGCTGTGATGCATTCCGAGCGGATTGGCGCTGTTGTTGATCTTCCTTGGCGCCTTGTTGGTATTATCACTGTGGCCGCAAGATGAGTAGGGTGTAGCCCAGGAGCCAACGCCAACGATGACCTCAGCGGCGCCACGGCCCGCGCCTGATTCGCCGCAAGCGACCTTCTCCCCACAACTGATCCCATATTACCGCCGACCGAACCGCTTGCCGCAGAGGAGCCAACGTCGTCGCTCGATCCGACGGCAACCCCTCCCCCGCCGGCTGTTGTACCGGCGGCGGTGCTGCCGCCTGCACCGCCGAACACCATCCGGATCGCCTTGCAGAGCCCCTAGAGCGGTGTGTGGGCCGCGCTCGGAACGGGGATACGCATGGGCTATAATGTGGAATTCGTGACCTCCGATGACCAGAGCAGCGAGCCGCAAGGCCGAGCGAATGCTGAATCCATCATCGCCGCTCCGGCGGTGTTGTGCGTAGTTGACCACTTCAACTCGAGCGTGACGATCGCCGCCCAGCAGATTTACGCTACAGCCAACCTGGTGCAGATCTCTCCAGGCAGCACCAACCCCAGTGTGACCGACGACACCGACAATGTCTGGCGCGTGATTGGGCGCGACTCAGTTTTGCTTGCTGCGGTCTAGACCATGCTATAATACAATTGTTCGTTAAAAGCTCTTCACCTGCGCTTGGGTTAGAGACTTTGGCGATGTGATACATCACGTGTCAGCCTATCATCACCTCGGATTGTTGCGTCAAACGCAGAGGAGGCAGGATGACCAACAAGATCTCATTCGGACGTTGGTTGAGCCAGCGCCGCCGAGTTTTGGATCTGACCCAAGCTGATCTGGCCCGACTGGTTGGTTGTTCACTGTCGACTATCACCAAAATTGAGGTCGATGCGCGTCGACCGTCTAAACAAATCGTCGCCCACCTGATCTCCTCGCTTGATATACCCGCAGAGCATCAAGAAGTGTTTCGGCAATTCGCGCGCCAGAGCGGCAGCCCTGCCCAATTGGAGGCGCTGCTTGCTCCGCAGGATAGCCGCTCCGCTCAAGCGCCGCCTATCAATCTCCCGGCGCGGCTCGCCCCGCTGGTCGGACGTGATGATGAACTGACTGCTCTGCGCAACTGTTTCTTGCACACAGGCTTGCGCTTGATCACGCTAATCGGCCCGCCGGGTGTTGGTAAAACGAGCTTGGCGCTGCATGCGGCAGCGGATCTGGACGTCACCTTTCCCGACGGGGTCTTTTTCATCGCTCTCGCGCCGGTTGCTGCTTCAGAACTTGTCGTCTCGATCATTGCGCAAACGCTAGGGGTCAAAGATACCGGCCTCCAGTCCTTAGCAGCCGAACTGATCGGTTTCCTCAAGAAGAAGCGTATCCTGCTGTTGCTCGACAACTGCGAGCATCTTCTAGCCGCCGCATCATTTTTCGCCGAGATCCTTGTCGCCTGTCCTGACGTATGTGTCCTGGCCACCAGTCGGGCGCCGCTACGCCTGCGCGGCGAACATGCGGTGCAGGTGCCGCCGCTGGCCCTCCCCGATCTGAGCAGCCCTCAACAGATCGATGCCATCGCTCATTCGCCGGCAGTCACCCTGCTCCTACGCCAGGCTCAACTCGTTGTATCAGGACTAGCGTTGACTGCAGAGAACGCCGCGACCCTGGCCGCGATCTGTCACTATCTGAATGGGTTGCCGCTGGCAATTGAGTTGTGTGCGCCGCGCCTGAGGGTATTGTCGCCACAAGAACTGCTCCGGCGTCTGCGCAGCGATTCTGACCAGGCCTCACTACGGCTGTTGCGTAACGGACCACGTGACTTGCCAACCCGCCAGCAAACGCTGGAGAACGCAATCGCCTGGAGCTATCGATTGCTCCAACCAGACGAACAAGTGGTGTTTGCAAGTCTTGCGGTCTTTGCTGGCGGTGGTACGCTCGCCGCCGCTATGGCGGTGTGCAGTGATTTCGAAGGACCGTTTGTGGAGTTTACGCTAGAAGCAACAAGCGGCCACACTGCTAATTCCCGATTGAGTGTGAGTGCAGCCGAAAACTCCAAGAGCCAGCATCTGCTCGATGTGTTAACAACACTGGTCGACAACAACCTGGTGCTGCAGCAGGTACAGGCCTCGGGTGATATGCGCTTCACCATGCTGGAGCTACTCCGCGCTTATGCACACGAACAACTTCACGCCAGCGGAAAGGCTATGACGATCCAGCGCCGCCATGCCGCTTATTATCTATCGCTGGCCGAAGCCGCCAAACCACACCTGCAAGGACCAGCGCAAAATGAGTGGTTGGATCGGCTAGAGGCAGAACTCGCGAATTTGCGCGCGGCGTTTCAATGGATGTTTGCGGCCAATGCTGCCGAGATGGCTTTGCGACTGGGCGGCGCGCTGGTTCCATTCTGGCGCGCTCGTGGCCATTCGAGCGAGGGTCGTCAGTTCCTAGCGCGCACCCTGACATACCAGATGGATGTGCCGGTCGTGGTACGGGCGGAGGCGCTACGCGGCGCTGGGGTGCTGGCCTTCGAGCAAGATGACTATGGACAGGCCCGCGCCTATTTCGAGGCGTGCCTGGCGCTCCGGGAAGAACTCGGCGAAACCGGCGATATTGCGCGAACGGTGGCGAATCTGGGACTGGTTGCCTACTGGCAAGGCGACTATCAGCGCGCAGTTGCATGGTTTGAGGAAGGGCTAGCATTAGAACGGAAAATTGGCAATAAAAATGACGAGGCGGGTTCGTCGCTCAAGCTTGGTATGGCATTGCTCAGTCTTGGCGATCGCGCTGGGGCGATGGCATTCCTCGATGCCGGTCTGGCTCTTTATCAAGCGTCGGGACACCAGGGTGGCATTGGGATGGCGCTTAATTTTCAAGGGCGGGCTGCTTTGTACCAGGGTGACTACGCTCGCGCCGCAGCACTCTGCGAAGCAAGCCTCGATATATTCCAACCACTCGGGCACAAGGCGGGCAGCGCTCGGGCGTACATCTATCTTGGACGAGCGGTTCTGTGTCAGGGTGCGCATGCCCAAGCCGCATATCTGTTGCACGAGGGTCTGCAACATTTGCGTAAGGTAGGCGATAAAGAGGGAATGGCCGTGGCGTTCGAGGGCCTCGCTGGTGTAGCGGTTGCCCAGAATCAGGCGACCAGGGCGGCGCGCCTCTATGGGGCGGCGGAATCCCTCCGTACAATGCTTGGCGCACCCTGGCCAGCGGCGGATCGCGCCTATTATGAACAATTGGTTGCAGCTATTCAGGCGCAGTTAGACGAGACAACCTGGGCGGCCCAGCGCACAATTGGGCGCGCAATGACGCTCATCCAGGCGCTTGACAATGCAAGAAGCGTGGGTGAATAAAATATATCGCCTCCGCGCCTTCGTGCCTCGCCTCATCGCCTCCTCATCTTATCGCTTCATCCCCTTGTCTAGGTTCCGATCAATGTGTACGCCGCCCAGAAAGCCGGATCGGCATAGGGCTGCGTGTCGGGATCGGGCGCTTCGGTCAGAACGTCTTCGCCCCAGCGCGCCAGCAGGTCGTTGACCTCAGCCATTGTCAAGTTGCGCAGGTAGTGCTGTGCTGCGTGCAGCGCTGCGCCGACATCCGGGTCTTTCCCTTGCACCAACATGGCATGATAGAAAAACTCCATTAGGAGCCGGGCCGAGGTGTCTTCAACTGGCCAAAGCGTGACGAGAACCGCCCGCGCGCCTGCGCCCAGAAAAGCGCGCGCCAATCCCATCGGCTCGTCGCCGCGCAAGACCTTGCTCACCCCGCTGCGGCAAGCGCTGAGCGTCACCAGGTCGGCTTGCAAGTTGAAGTGTTGCATCACTGTGGTGGCGCACAATCGCTCATCGGGGCCGATCTCCAGACATGATCGCAGCGGCTCGTCGAGATTGAACTCGCCGTGGCATGCCAAATGCAGCCAGCGATAGTGGCCGGCCGCCGCAGCGAGTTGCTGGCAAACCCCGGGCACGCCGCGCCACGCAATCCCATCACAAACGTCCGCTGCCATCGTTGCTTCGGCCTCGGTATGACGCAAATGGCGCCCTTCCACCCCATCGAATCCTACGGCCAGCATTGATCGCCGATCATCGCTTGCGTCTGCCGGCTGCTGACTTCTTGTTGCCTGCTGGCAAAGCCAGACCGTAGCGCTAGGCGTATACGAGAGATGCGCCGCATGTTCGATTAGCGCCTGCCCCTCAGCATTCGTCAGTGCAACGAAGGGCACGTGGTGCAGCGGACCGTGCGGCACAATCACAATCCGCTTGGCCCACCCCAGCAGATGTACGACTGGACCGATCAAAACGTCATAGTAACGGCGCAGCAAGCGGGGTGAGAGAAAGCGTCGGCCATCGACCATAAATGCGGAAGATGCCTGGAAGCTATTGGGATTGATGGGACATTCGTAGATTTCTACCTGCTCGTTGGTCAGAGCCATCAACAACAGGCGCGGAGGATAGGCGCTCTGCTTGTTATTCTGAGCAGCAACAGCATCGCCCGGCGCTAGCTTGGCATCGTGCAAACCGATAGCGAAATAGACCAGCATCAGCGTGCCTGTGGGCAGGGTGGCTTGGATTTCGGGCGCTGTCGCCGGTGTCACCTGGCACTGCGCCATGCCATTGCCCCGCCGCGCCAACTGATCGGCGAAGGCCCGCGCGCGCGCCTGTTCAGCATAGTTGAATGCTTCGACAACATCGCCTTGCTCCAGACAGAGTTGCACCGCCGCCTCATAGATCTCCTGCCAGCGCCCCATCAGCGAAATAGACAACCCATCGTTACGCATGGGTTTGCGGGTGGATTCGATCTTGGTGATAGCTGCGGTATAGCTTGCCTGGGCTGCTGCGAACTGACCCAACCGCTGTTGAGCTTTGCCCGTGCGGTAATGCATCATTGCCGAGTCTTCGCACTGTTTCAGATCATCAACCGTGTCGAATCTGCGAGCCGTTTCGTTCGTTTCTAGAAGTTGATCCCCAACATGGCGCTCCATCAGGCCGGCTTGAGCTGTATGGTTCTGATAGGCGAAAATTGAAGAAAGAGGCGACTCGAATTGGGTCATAGCTTGGTTGACTCCCTTCCAAACAAATAACGGCTTCACGGTCGGCGTTCCAAACTACAACTGTGCAGGTAAGCTCAACATCGTCACAGGAAGTAAAACCTATCTTTATCTGCACGAAAGTGTTTTTTAACAGTTTTGTAACTTCTTACATCACTGTATCGCGTGCGTTATGACTTTTCATTTATGACGAAATCAGGGTATACTATGCTCAGTCACACAATAGCATTTCAACCGTCGAGAAATCGTCGAGGAATCGTCGAGGAATCGTCAACAGCAGATGGATACACAACTTGCAATTACTGTTTTAGGTAATCCAACGGTGACGCTAGACGGCGCGCCGGTACGTGGTTTCGTTTCAAATAAAGCCGCGGCGCTTGCCTACTACCTGGCAGTGACGGGGCGCACCCATGCGCGCGATACGCTTGCCGCGTTGCTCTGGCCAGAGGCAAACACCTCCCAGGCCTCCAAGAACTTGCGCGATGTGCTCTCGAACTTGCGGCGCTTGCTCGAACCCTACTTCCAGATCGACCGCCATACCGTGTGTTTTCTGCCCGACTCTGTCGAATGTATTGACGCCCATCGCTTTCTAACCCTTCTGGAGGCGGCGAAACATCTGTCTCCAACCGATGCGTCCGTGATGCTCGGTGAGGCAATCGCACTCTATCGCGGGGATTTACTCGAAGGTTTTTTCGTATCTGATGCGTTGGAATTCGAGGAGTGGTTGCTGGTAGAGCGCGAACACTTCCGCCAACTCGCGAGCGAAACGTTGCATCGCCTGGTTGTGTATGCGCTTGACCAAGAAGATTATCAGACGGGGATGCACTATGTTTGCCAGCTCCTCTCAATAGATCCGCTGCGCGAGGAGGCGCACCGCCAACACATGGTCTTGCTTGCGCTGAGCGGGCAGCGAGCGGCAGCCCTGGAGCGCTATGAAATGTGTCGTCGTTTATTGCACGACGAAATCGGGATTGATCCCGATGAAGAGACGACAAAGCTGCATCAGCGTA
The DNA here is from genome assembly GCA_022360155.1 of Chloroflexales bacterium. GTDB lineage: Bacteria > Chloroflexota > Chloroflexia > Chloroflexales > Chloroflexaceae > JAKSDJ01. Next base: position 7,768 of record JAKSDJ010000148.1, read on the forward strand.
TTCTGGCAGGCGATTTGACCGGCAACCAGGTGTCGTCAGTGTCGCTAGTGTCGTCAGTGTCGTCAACGACTGCCCGGGCGATCTATCACTTGCCGGCGCTGCTCGCACCATTCATTGGTCGTGCGCAAGAGCTGGCTTACGTTGTCGAACGAATCTGCGCACCAGGATGCCGTTTGGTCACGGTTACCGGCGTCGGCGGGGCCGGTAAGACTCGCTTGGCGCTGCAAGCTGCTCATGATCTGCTGCCCATCAGCCGGCAGGGAATGATATTTGCGCATGGCATCGCCTTCGTTGCACTGGCAGCAATTGATCTGTCCGGCGCGGATGAACTTGCTGTTGAGCAACGCGCCGGGTCAGCGCTTGCCACCGCTGTCGCTGATGCGCTGCACTTTTCCTTTTCGGGGCGAGAAGCGCCGCAGCGCCAACTGGCTCACTACCTGAATGAGAAGGAATTGCTGCTGATCCTGGACAATTGTGAGCACTTGCCCGTCGCAAGTTTTGTGACCGAGCTATTGGAACAAGCGCCTGGCCTCGCCATCATTGCTACATCGCGGGGGCGCTTGAACGTACGCGGCGAACAGATCGTTGAACTCACAGGCTTGCCCTACCCCAGTCGTCGCGATATTGCCGCCCACAATGGCTGGAATGACTACAGCGCTGTCCAGTTGTTCCAGCGTACCGCGCAGGCAGTGAATCCTCATCTGGTGTGGTCTCCAACCACAACCGCCGCAGTCGTCCAGATTTGTGAACTCGTTGCTGGTCTACCCCTGGGGATCGAGTTAGCTGCGCACCTGGTCCGCTTGATGCCCTGTGAAGAGATCGCCTATGAGATCGCGGCGAATCTGGAGTTCTTACAGAGCGCGCGACGTGATTTGCCGGAGCGACATCAGAGTCTGCGCGCGGTGTTCGACCACTCGTGGAACTTGTTGAATCCAACCGAGCAGCGGGCGTTGCGCCAATTATCGGTTTTTCGCGGCGGATTCAGCCGCAGCGCAGCCGTCCAGGTTGCCGGCGCCGCTTTGCCGACCCTGGCGTCGTTGGTTGACAACTCGCTGGTTCGTCATATCACTGGGCCAAGCCAGCCGGTAGGCCGGTACGAACTTCAGGAATTAGTACGCCAGTACGCTGCCGAAAAATTCGCCGAAGCAAGCGCCACAGACGAACAAAGCACAACACTCGATCGCCACTGCCGTTTCTACCTGGATTTTCTTCACCGCCGAATAGCAGATCTGCGCGGCAGCGGGCAGCAAACAGCCCTCACCGAGATCCATCAGGAGATCGAAAATATTCGCGGCGCTTGGCGCTATGCTGTCGCCTGCGGGCATATCGAATTGCTGGCCCATGCCGCCGACAGCTTGTTTCACTTCATCGAAATACGCAACTGGTTTCAGGAAGGGGCGGAAATCTTTGCCCTGGCTGCCGAGCGGCTTGCCGCGCTGCATGCTGCGAACGCCAGCCCGTTGACGCAGCAAGTATGGGCTGCGTTGATGGCGCGCCAAGGCTGGTTTACCTTCCTGGTGGGCCGGCAGGTCGAAGCACGGGCTTTGTTGGAGCACAGTATTGCGTTGCTCCGCCCGCTTGAGGCAACAGCCGAACTTGTCTTTCCGCTCAATTATCTTGCGGCGATCACCGGTTACGGCGGCGATTATGCCGCCGCCGCCCGTTTAGCCGAAGAGGCGCTGCAATTCAGCAGGGCGAATCGCGATCAGCATGGGAACACCGTTGCGCAGACGATCCTTGCCCAGCTTGCGTATATGCTTGGGCATCTCGACGAGGCGTGGCGACATGCTTTGGAGTCGCTTGCAATCGGGCGTGAATTGGGCAATCGCTGGGGGATGGTCTTTTCCCTGCTCAACCTGGGTTGGGTCGCCCAGGCCCAGGGTAAACACGACGAAGCGCAATGCTTCTTTGCCGAAGGGCTAGCAATTCGTGAAGCATTGGGCGACAAGCGGGGAATCGGCCTCTGCTTGAACCATCTGGGCGATACCGCAGAAGCGCTGGGGGATTATGCTGCGGCCCAAAAGCATTATCAGGCGAGTCTGGCGTTGTTCAAAGAGATTGGCAATCAGGTCAGTGTAGCGACATCGCTCATCAAGCTTGGGTACAATGCGCTGGCGCTCCAAGAACAAGAGAGGGCCAGCGCGTACTTCCACGAGTCCTTGCGGATCAGCTGGAACACACAGGCGCTGCCGCGAACGCTCGATGCGCTGGTTGGCATCGCCTGCGGGCTGGCCGCCGACCAGCCTGCCCGTGCGAACGAATTAGCGATCCTGGTGCTGTACCATCCGGCGTCAACCCAGGAAAGTCGCCATCAGGCTGCTGCGATCCTTGGCCAGCTCGAACCACAGCTTGCCCATACGTGCAGCGGGACAACCCAACGGCAGCCCGAAGCCCAACCGCTGGACGCCGTTGTTGCGATGCTCTTGAGCACGGTGTAAGCGCATAGTGTTGTTGGCGCAGCTTCTGCGCGCCAACGCTGAAAATCAAACGTTTTACACCTGCAGCACAATCAACTCACGATCGAAGTTGGTCAGGCTTTTGCCGCCCTCTTCGGTGATCACTACATCGTCTTCGATCCGCACGCCGCCCACTCCGTTGATGTAGATCCCAGGTTCGATGGTAAATGTGGCGCCAACCGGCAGCGGCATTGTACTGCCGCCAACGATGTAGGGCGGTTCATGCGCTTCCAGTCCCAAGCCGTGTCCGGTGCGATGGATGAAGTAGTCGCCGAAGCCGCCTGCAGTAATGACAGTTCGAGCCGCCTGATCGATCTGTTCGCCGGTGATGCCAGGGCGGATCACCGCTCGTCCGGCGTTGTTCGCAGCCAGCACCAGTTCGTAGATGCGCCGCGCTTCAGCGCTGGGCTCATTCACAACCACTGTGCGGGTAATATCAGAGAGGTATCCCTTGTAGCGCGCGCCGCAATCGATAATGATCAGATCGCCAGACTGAAACTGGCGGTCGGTGTTGTTGTGGTGCGGGCTTGCACTGTTGGGGCCGCTCGCGATGATATTGTCAAAGCTTTCGCCCTCGCCGCCCGCCGCCTTGATCTCTTGAGTGCAGATCGCCGACAATTCGCGCTCGGTCATACCGATCTTGATCTGGGCAATGGTACGGTATATTGCCGCATCAATGATCTGCGCCGCTTCGGTCATCGCCTCCAGTTCCTCCTGGTCTTTGACCATGCGCAAATTGGCAAGCAGCGGGACCGCATCGACGATTTCGGCGCCAGGAGCGGCGTGTTCCAGGGCGCGCATTTCCATTACGCGCATGGCGGTATACTCAACCCCCAGGAGGCGTCCTTTCGTGTGCGAACCTAGGGTGTCGGCAATTGCGTCAGCCAGGGCTTGTTGCGGGCCATCGGCATCGTTCCAGGGATAGAAACTCATCGAGAGGCCAGCGTGCGTTTGGGCCTGGGCCAACTCCATCGCTGGGAGCACAAATGCGGGTGTTGTGCCATTTGCAGGGAAGATTGCCAAGGTCAGTCGTTTACCAGGGTGAAATGTCAACCCGGTCAAGTAGCGCAGGTTTGCGGCGGGCATCAGAACGACGGCAGCGAAATCTTGCTCAGTCATCGCTGTTGTCAGGCGGGCAAGGCGGTCCGTGTTCATAGCAGTCATCTCCTCATAAAGGGGCATTCGTAACTAGCATTATAGTTGGCTAACAGCGCGTGTGCTACAGCGAGGCGGTCATCTCAAGCGTGTAGCTGTCCACGAGCCTGTAATTCCTGGGGTAACAAACTGGTGTAAATAAAACCATGCAGTGGGGTGGCGACGCCAGCCTCATGCCCCAAGCGCACCACCGCTCCGTTCTGTGCTTCCAATTCCGAGGGACGTCCTGCTATAATGTCGCGCTGCATTGAAGCGGTAGTACCGACGGGCAGGCTATCTACCAGCGCCATCGCCTCTGAAACGGACGAAGAAGGCAATGCAATTGAGCGCGCATGGGCTACAGCAAGGATTTCACACATTGCTTCTTCAAGCATCTGACGAGTTATGGGGAGTTCGCGCAAAACATTCATAGGCGAGCGAGTTACTGCTCCCAACCCGCTCGTTGATGCACCAAATAAAAACTTTTCCCAGAGTGCAACGTGTATATCAGCGGGGATCGCGGCATGGACTCCAGCTTCGAGGAAAGCCTGGCGCAACTTTTGGGCGCGCGGACTCGATCGATTATCCAACTCACTGAACATAATGGAAGGATCGATGCCAGCGTGACGAACATGGCCAGGTTCGGTAATAAAGGCAACGATTTTACACAGACCGCCCAATACATGGTCTTGCCCCAATGTCGCTGCCAACTGAGCAGCAGCTTCGACGCCATTGAGCAGCGGGATCACACCCGTCTCTGCTCCGATCAGCGGGCGGATTGTATCAATTGCCGCCGATACCTGCCAGGTCTTCACCCCAACCAAAACCACATCTACCGGACCAATTGGGGCAGGGTTATCGGTCGCTTGCACTGGAGCGAGTGCGACATCACCTAGCGGACTTTGGATGTGCAGACCCTGCTCACGAATAGCTTGCAGATGTGCGCCACGGGCAACAAAGAATACTTCCACGCCGGATTGTGCCAAGCGTCCGCCAAAATACCCCCCAAATCCGCCCGCACCAACGACAGCGACGCGCATGGAAATTTCTCCGGTTCAATAATCTGGAAAGAAACGCGGTACTATGATCGTAGCATGGGAGAGCGCATGCGTCAATCGGCGGGCAGACAGATAAAATCGCAGATGCTGATGATAAAAACAGATGTGCGCAGATTTCTCGAATCTGCGTACATCTGCGTCTGCTTTTGATGTTGGCGATAGAGCTAGAGCTGCAGGCGCATGACAAGAGTGCCGAGACGCAACTCATCGCCGTTACGCAACTGATGGGGCGAGTGTGGCGATAATTTCCTCCCGTTGATGAAACTGCCGTTCGTGCTACCTAGATCCTCGGCAATAACCTGGCCGCTTTGCACACTCAACTGAAGATGCCGCCGGCCCACCCCATTCTCGAATGCACCATATGGCGTCAGATCTATATCAGGAGTATAGCTGCTCATTGAGTCAATCCGCCCAATAACGACCTGAGAAGCCTCTGGCAATTTGATGGCGCGACCTTCCTCTGGCACAAACAACTGCGCTGGGGCGAGGACGTTGCGTACTGGCATACCCGAGGGAGCAACGGGCGCTTGCTGGAAAGACTGCACTGGCGGCGCTTGCGGCTTGAAGGAGGAGGGCTGGGGAGCAGGATAGTTTGGCTGGGGCGGTACACCGCCATAGGGCAAATCCGGCGCAGCCGGCCTGCTGGAAGCAGATGTGCTTGGTCCCAACAGCGGCGCACCGCAGCTATCGCAGAATGCTTCACCAGGAATAACAGGCGTGCCGCATTGTGAACAAGTGCTCGGGCCTGCAGCGCCAGTTGAGTTGGCAGGTCGGGCTGCTGCGGTCGGAGCATTGGGCTGAGGGGGCCTCGTTGAACCTGCGGGCAGAGTTGCGCCGCATTGGTCACAAAAACGAGCCGTGCTTGGGTTTTCGACACCGCATTGAGGACAAAATGACATTGTTCAGACAACCTCTCTGACGATCGACACTGCACCTTATAATCATGCGTGAATTATACGTGATAATGTGCCGACTTGCCAACACCATGATCGAAAGTGAACAGATTAACACAATATTACGTTCAATATAGGCGGATTTATGTCAAAGCAATGCGGTGCAAGATGACAATCATCACTGTCTTCTAGCCATGTTCGTTTGCAAGCGTAATAATATTGTTAGGTTTGCTACAGCCATTGCAATCACTCAAAGGCAGCAAAGGTATTACACACAAATAAAAATCCCCATTAATAGAAGATAGCGCGACAGTAGGGAAACCCGCGTTTGACACGCAGGAATGATTTGCAATACGTATCTTCTTACTATAGTTATGAATGGTAAATTGCCCGCGAAGAGGAAGCGCGGCCCGATCTCAGCGCGATTGCTTGAATGTACAGCCCAGGTGATGGGTTGAACAAGCGCTAACTGAATACATCCCAACGAGACCGTGTATTGGGAATCTGCAAGCCATACTTGTGTAGCTGTAGCAATTCTCTTCGAGTTGTCGTGCCGCCTTCAGGCGGTCTTTGCTCACCGCTTGAAGATAGTCAGACTTGACTATTTTTGCAGCGGTGCTATAATCTATCTTGATTAGTCAGTTTTGACTAATGTGCGCTAACCTATTGAAAAGGAGAACCAGGCAATGTTTGTACAGTTCAACCGGCTTCGCCTCAAAGATGAGATGGGCGAACGTTTCGAGCTGGCGAAAGCCAACTCCGCCGCTCATCTCAGCAGTTATCCGGGGTTTGTCAGTTTTCGTCTGCTGC
>JAKSDJ010000918.1 GCA_022360155.1 Chloroflexales bacterium
CAGTTGGGCGCGGGTGAAGGGCCGCCCCGGTTCGCGCGCCAAGATTGCCAGGAGATCGAACTCGGTAGCGGTCAATTCGATTGCTTCGCCATTACGCCGCACACTGCGCCGCTCCAGATCAATGGTCAGCACCCCGGCATGCAAGATGCCGCCTGGCGCGGCGTCCCCTTCAGAACGGCGCAAAACGGCGCGTACGCGGGCGACCAACTCGCGAGGGCTGAATGGCTTGGTGATGTAGTCGTCAGCGCCTAGTTCCAGCCCAATCAGCCGATCGGCTTCCTCGACTCGCGCGGTCAGCATGATGATGGGCAGCTTCCGTGTCGCTGGATCTTGGCGTAAGGCGCGGGTCACGTCGAGCCCATCCATACCGGGGAGCATCAGGTCGAGGACCAATAGGCTTGGGCGCTCGGTGCGGGCTATATGTAACGCCATCGCGCCGTCGCCCGCTGTTAATACGCGAAACCCGGCTCGATCCAGATAGTCCCGTGCAATGGTTACAATGCCCGGCTCATCATCAACGATCAGTATGGTCCTCATTGTCATGACTCTACACCTAGGAATGCTCTCACGTTGGCAGGTTCTCACGTTGAAACATTCGCATGTTGGCGGCATCGACGTTCGCATAAGGCCGGCGTGCGACGCGCCTCGCACTGCGAGGCGCATCCTCAAACCGCGTCTTTTCGCGTTCTTATTCGACCCGTGGGTCGTGCGGGGTGAAATTCGCTGGCGGCGCACCCGCGCTGCCCGACGGCTGGTTGCGTTTCTGGGTGAACAGACGGAAGAGCAGCCAGATCAGCAACCCCAATCCGATCAGCTGGGCTAGCCCAAATAAAAACATCAGCGGCCCGAACAAGAAATGCGGCCCAAAGCGGCGCTGCTCAATCGTTATGATCGACCGAGGGTCGCCCTCTCGAAACCATTCTTGATCATGCCACGTAAACTGCTCGCTGTGCAATTCCTCGAGAATCTCCGCGCGCATTTCCGGTTCCATCGGAACTGCTTCAATGTTTGGTCGCTCGACAAAGCGAAAGCGATCGCCGTGACCATGGGAAAAAAGCCCATCCCGTCCGCTCAAGGCCACGACCAGCGCCAACCCAGCCAGGATCAATGCCGCCCAACCTTGCCAGTTACGACTCCGTTCCATTGCCAATCCTCCGTTATCTCAGATGATCAATCGTGATTAGTGTTGTTCACAGCATACGGAGTGATTGTGAAACAAATATGAAGATATCGAGAAGAGAAGTAGGAACTTGGTAGAGCCAGGCGTGATTGCTTGCCGGATCGTCGCTATCCTATGCAACGTGATCGCGAACCAGGTTGTGAGGGGAAGCCGCGCTACACCGCAAGAGAAACCATAGAGAGACAAAGTTGAGTTGCATCCTGCGTTTATTAGCGCTCCGCCGCGCCGCACTAGACGGGTGGCCAAGGGATATTTGGTCCAGGACCAGGATCAGGGTAGACCCCCGTGTGAACCAAATGATCGAGACGCCGCCGTAGCGCACGTATCTCATTCTTATCCAGCAGATCTTCGATCATTTGGGCGATGGGGTCTTTTCGCTCAAGTTGTTCTTTGAAAGAACACAGCGCAGTCAGGACATCTTTGGCGAAGGGCTGCCCCACGAAATCCCACAACACCGTGCGTAGCTTATACTCGTGATGAAAACAGATCCCATGGTCAATCGCCCACAGCCGCCCATCGCGGCCCTTGAGACAGTGGCCGCTTTTCCGGTCGGCGTTGTTGATCAAGCAATCGAAGACCGTCAGGCGGAGGATGACATCTTCATAACACCCCTCTTTGAGCATTGTGAAGAGGTGTGATTCTTCGTCATGCTCGATGTAGAGTTGGAGTGCGCCAATCCCATACGGCCCATTGCGAACTACGGTAGGCGGGACAAAATTGAAACCTAACGCAGCGCTGACGAGGTATGCAGCGACTTCGCGACAATAGAGCGTACCGCGTGGAAAGTCCCAAAGCGGGCGTTCACCGCGGCGCGGCTTGTAAACAGCGAGCGCACGGAGACCATCCTGTTCGATGTGCGTGAGGAGGGTATAGTTACTGCTGTAAGGCAGCATGCCCTCAACCGTCATCTCGCCGTGACCTAGTAATCCGAGGATACGGGAGACATCCAGCGTGACAGGTTGCTTTTCATTTCCTTGCATAGGCGTCAATGCCTCGAGGTAGGTAATGCAATAACGGAATATTCCATAGCTTGTGTCGACTGCTCTCTACCCGTTGGTCACGATTGAGTGATGGGTCCGTGACCATTGCGTTGGGGACAAAAATGCCCGCTCGGATCAATCGGGCGACCACAGTTGCCGCAAATGGGGCGACCCGCGGCAACCACGTGAGCGGCGTGAACGCTCAGCGCTCGCATCTGCATGCGAGTTGCCGAGAAGCGCGCCGTGCGCTGATCTTCTTCCGGCTCGTCAGGCAAACTCTGGGCCAGGAGGATGACCATATCACGGTCGGCGTCGTAGCCAAGCCCCATCTGGCCGATGCGGAATTCTGGTTCGAGCGGCTCTTCCAGACTCATATCTGTGACGAACATATCATCAGAGGTTGCGAGGCGAGGATTATCCTCACCCAATTTGTCGAGCAGACGCCCGATCGCCTCAGCTAGGGCGGCAACCTGTTCTTTTTCGGCCAGAAGAGAGATGACGCGATTGCCGCGTCGCGCCTGGACATAGAAAATCCGTTGTCCGGGTTGTCCAACTGCGCTGGCGGTAATTCGCTGCACCGACTCGAGGTCGTAGGTAAACTCCGACATGAAATCACTCTGTCTTTTGTTCAGTGGTCATTTCTAGTGCCGCCCCATTGTCCGAAGTCTGTGATGCAGCTTCTGACTCCTGGGCGACAGGTTCCGGTTTCGGTCGTAGATGATCAAGCGAACCGGTCTCATTGAATGCGACGAGACGCGGTCCCATTTGCTCGAAGGCTAGCGCCGTCAGCGATGCGGGATTGATCACAAGACGCTGGAAAAGATCGATGTGCATCCCGATATAATAGGCGACGACGAGCCGGATCAAATCGGCGTGTGACACCGCCGCGATGATCTGTTTGGGATGTTGCGCCCGCAACGTATCAAGAGTGGCAATAGCCCGCATTTGCACTTCTGCAAGAGTCTCCCCCGATGGAAACCGCGTACCGCTGGGATAGAACTGTACACCTGGCCAGAGCTCATGTTTGTATAGTTCCTTCAGTTCGGCCCCTTCCCACTCGCCATACCGGACTTCGCCCAGGTTCTCGACAATCCGAACCGGCAGATTGCGCGGCTGAGCAATGCCCTGAGCCGTTTCTACGGTGCGCTCTAAGGGGCTGCTGTAGACTGCCGCAATCGGCAAATCGCCTAGGCGTTGGTGCAACGCTTCGACCTGACAGCGCCCCTCTTCATTGAGATGTACGCCTGGCGTCCACCCAGCCAAGCGACCATGCACCCAATCATTTGTGCCGTGACGGATCAAAAACAATAATGTCACGCAATTCTCCTCTGCTTATTCCCTGCGCTTGCATGATACCACATATTAGCAGTTGCAATAAGGCCAGGATCACTCTTTCCTAATCGCGGACCTCCAATCTCTGCTCGGCAAACTGCAGATGGTAAAGCCGGTGGTAGTATCCTTGCCGTGACAGTAATTCCTCGTGGCTGCCATCCTCAACGATTTGCCCCTTGTGCAGGACGATGATCCGATCAACGTGACGAATGGTGCTCAAACGGTGCGCAATGACGATGCTGGTGCGACCTTTCAACATTCGTACTAGCGCTTCCTGGATTAACGCTTCGGTTTCGGTGTCTACGCTGCTTGTCGCTTCGTCCAGGATCAGGATCACTTCGGGATTGAATGCAATTGCTCGTGCAAAGGCGAGGAGCTGGCGTTGTCCGATGGAGAGGTTGGAGCCGCGCTCATGCACCGGATGATCGTACCCGCCAGGCAGTTGCTCGATGAAGGAGGCGGCATTGACCAGTTCAGCGGCCTGGCGCATCTGCACATCATCGATCGCATTATTGTGTAGGCGGATATTGCTGGCGATGGTGCCGCTGAAACAAACCGGATCTTGGGGAACGGCAGCGACATGGCGGCGCAACTCGCTTTGGGATAATTCGCGAATGTCAATTTCATCGAGGCGGATCGAGCCTTGTTGGATATCGTAGAAGCGTGCTAGTAAACTGATCAGCGATGTTTTGCCAGCTCCCGTCGCGCCGACGATCGCGACGGACTGGCCCGCTGGAATGCTCAATGAAATCCCGCGGAGTACCGGCTCGTCGGGATGATACCCAAAGACCACATCGTGGAACGAGATGTTGCCGCATACGGGCTGGGGCAAGCTACGCGGCTGTTCAGGATCGCGCACATCTTGGGTTGTGTCGAGTACGCCGAAGATTCGTTCGGCTGAAGCCATCGCCGCTTGCAAGATAGTGTAGCGCTCGGCCAGGTTGCGGATTGGCTGAAAGGCGCGCTCAGTATACTGCACGAACGCCACCAGCATGCCAAGCGTAGTCCAGTCAGCCAGGACGCCTTGCCCGCCCCAATAGAGGAGGAGCGCTGTCGCGATAGCCAACATCAAGCTCACTATTGGCATAAAGATAGCGAAGATCACGATTGATCGCAGGTTCGCATTCACATAGTCCTGGCTCAAGACGGCGAAGCGCGCCTGGCTCTGGTTCTCGCGATTGAAGAGTTGGGTCACAAGCACGCCGCCGATCTGCTCATTCAGATACGCATTGATCCGCGCAAGCCGCTGGCGTACCAGCCGGTATGTCGCGCGCATGAACCGTTGGTAGATTGCGACAATCAATACAAGAATGGGCAACACTGCGAGGCTGATGAGCGCTAGTCGCCAGTTCAGCACAAACATGACGACAATAATACCTAACAGAAGGACAGTATCGGCGAGGATCATCACCATCCCCTGGGTGAGAAATTCGTTGAGCGAGTCGACATCATTGGTGATGCGGGTCAACAAACGCCCGACGGGGTTGCGGTCGAAGAACGATAGGCCGAGCTGTTGCACGTGGCGAAAGAGACGCACCCGCAGATCAACCATGACTTGTTGGCCGATGGATTGGATAATATAGTTGTGCGCATAACGCATCGCAAATGTTAGCAGCAGCGCTGTCACAAAGAGGGCGAAGATTGGCCATAACCCATCGAGTTGGCGCGTCGCGATTGGCCCGTCGATAGCGCGTTGTACCAATAAAGGCGGTACAAGTTCGGTAAGCGCCGCACCCAGCAGCAGCAGGATCGCCAGGATCAGCCGCCGCCAATAAGGTTTGACAAAGGTTGCCAACCGGCGCACCAGCCGAGCATCATACGCTTTGCCCAGAATTATATCGTCGTCGAAATGCGCTTCGCTCATACTATTCTCCTGACGATATCATAGAGCGACAAATTCGGTGTAAGCGCTGTTCGTCGCCACCTCGCGCTGTCATCCTTCAAATTCGGCTTCGAGCAACTCGCGTCGATACATTGCTGCGTAACGTCCGCCTGTGCGCAGTAACTCGTGATGTGTGCCATGTTCGACAATCCTCCCCTCGTGGAGCACAATAATCTGGTCCGCGTCTTTGACTGTGGCAATGCGCTGGGCGATGATGATACTGGTGCGGTTCTGCATGATCTGGCGCAATCCTGCGAGGATTTGCGCTGCGGTATGCGTGTCCACACTGCTCAGGGCGTCGTCTAGGATGAGGATAGCCGGATCGCGCATAATTGCCCGTGCAACCGCAACGCGCTGCTTCTGCCCGCCAGAGAGCGTGACGCCCCGTTCGCCCACCATCGTGTCCAAACCGCCGGGGAACTGCGCGAGGTCATTGCTCAGGCGCGAGATTGTGACTGCGTGGTCTAATCGTTCGTCGCTCACTGCAGTAACGCTGTCATTGCTATTGCCGAGGCCAAACGTCACGTTCTCGCGTAGCGGCACGCTGAATAGAAAGGTCTCCTGGGACACGTAGCCAATGGCGCGGCGCAGCGCAGTGAGTGGGAATTGTCGCACATCGACGGTGTCAATCAGCACCTGCCCTTCGTCCGGGTCGCGCACCCTGCCTAATAGGTTGACCAATGTTGTCTTTCCAGCGCCGGTTGCACCGACAATTGCAAGCGATTTGCCCACCGGTACATGGAACGTGATGTGGCGCAGCATCCATCCTGAACGATGCAGAACTGGCGTTCCTTTGTCATCATTGTCGCCATGCTCTTCGCGCGCCTCGGTCTCGGTGGGATGAAAGCAGATGCCCACATTGCGGAACTTGATTGCACCTTGGATTGGGAAAGCGGTACATGCATCGGGGGCGGTGGCGATCTCCGGTTTGCGGTGCAATACCTCGATTAGGCGCCCCATCGAAGCGGCAGCCTGCTGGTAGAGCGTGACCATCCATCCCATGATGATCATCGGAAAAGCGAGTAATCCCAGGTAGGCATTGAATTGGACCAACTCGCCCAGCGTCAAGATTCCCTGGGCCACCATCTGGCCGCCGACCAGCAGCACAAGCGCAGCCACCCCGCCCAGAATGAGCGCCATGCTTGGCCAAAGCAAGCCGCTCAAGAGGACATAGCGAAGGTTGAGTGCGCGGTAGTGGTCGTTTTCCTCCGCAAATACGCCGACTTCGGCTTCTTCCTGCGCGTATGCTTTAATGGTGCGGATGCCGCTAAAGTTTTCCTGCGCGCGTGTCGAGATCTGGCCGAACTGATCTTGCACGGTGGTAAATACGCGCCGCATGCGTGTGCCAAGCAGCACGAAAACGAGAGTGGTCAACGGCAATAGGAGCAGGACAACCAGCGCCATTATGCCATTGATCGAGAACATGAATGTTGCAGCGGCCATCAACGTCAGTAATGCCGTTGCGGTTCCATTAAAGCCAGGGCCGAGAAACTGGCGCACAGCGCTGAGGTCATTGGTCGCGCGCGCCATCAAGTCGCCGGTGTGCATCTGCCCATAGAAGCCCTGGTCGAGGGCCATGAACCGCTCGAAGAGGGCGGCGCGCAGATCGTACTCGATGCGGTAAGAGGTTCCGGCGACCAGCATACGCTGACCAAACTTGAACACGCCGTCGATACCGGCAATAAGCAACAGCCAACCGCCATAGACAAGTAGTGTTTCGGTAACGATCCCGCCGATTTGGATCTCGTCGATGGCCAGCCGTAATACATAAGGTCCAAGCACGCTTACACCGGCGCCGATTGCCGCGCAGAGCAAACCGCCAAGCAACACGATGCGGTATGGCGCTATGAAGGGAATCAGATGGCGCAGATTAGACATAGAGGAGGCTCCTTCTCAGGCGAGGCCATAGGAGGCGGCGAGCGATAGACAGTCGCCGGATGGCTCACGAAATACCGACATGAAGCAGAGACAGCGCAGTGGTTAGTATACCATTCTGCACGACGCTTTGTAGTCCGCCTCAAGACCGATGACCGGATGGAAAATCGCGATTTTTTGACTCAAAAGCAACGATTGACAATTTCTGTTGATTCCTATATAATTAAAAGCAGCTTAAGGTGTTTGCATTTCATACTTCGCTCTTGTCTCGCTATCCTATCATCCGGAATTAGGATAGCGTTGTATGCTCTTCGGCTGCCAGGCGTCTTCCGGAATCGCTGACCGCCTGGTCGCGTCCTCTGGGGCGTGCGGTTTTTTCTGTTTGTAATTGCTTGGAGGTTCGCCCATGCGTGAAGAAGACGATCTGGTACCACCGAAATGGCGTTCGTTGTTCAACAACCAGGATTGGCTGCTGCACGATATCGTTGTGAAGTCGTTCTGGGGATTTGGGGTTATTGCGGCTGCAGCCCATTTGCTCGTGTATATCTGGAGACCTTGGCTGCCGTTTTAAAAAGCTAACAGCTAGGCAAGCAGTTAATTTCATGCCTGGTTATATGCCTGAAGGTTCTGGCTGCCGTAAGAGTCCCGTTTTGCCGCAGTTTGTTGTCGCTTCATGAGCTAAGTGAGGAGGAATTGGCTTATGCCTCCACGCAGTCCGGTTCGAACCAATATTATCATCTTTACGATATTGGGCTTTATCGTCGCGTTGCTTATTCACTTCGTTGTCTTGAGTTCGCCAAAGTACAACTGGTTGGAAGAGGCAAGTGCATTGCAAGGCCTTGTTCAGAACATCAGCGTTGGTATGACCTACTTGCTAACGCTTGGTTAAGCTGCCTAATCAGTTATGTGCAGGAGTGTTGCGCACCGCCAGCAGATCCTGCTGGCGGTTGTGCTTCTCTAACGGAAAAGTTTCGGTTGTTGTGTTGCTTAGGGGATGGTCGTAAGCGTCGTCGCGATTGACTTCCGGGTTTGATCGTTGCAAATGATCGGGCGGTTGTATCTAAACCATCCGAAGGCAGCACAGCAAGATCGCACAGATTGTTAAGCGACGTTGGACGAGTCCTACGGTTCTTGTTCACCCCCAGCGCCCCTTTTGCACATATTCCAAAATTTGACCTGGGAGTGCAGAGGCGATATAATATCGTACCAACCAGCTATGTCATTGTGTGTGTTTGTTTTTTCTGGGAGTGGCCCAATCCGTCATGTCGGGCCATGGGGCGTAGCTATCTTGTTCCCGTGGTTGACCGTAACCGTCCCCCGCGCATACCCTCGCTGAACTGCGTCAGTAGCTGGTGTATCGTAGGGGCTGTCCAAAGGGCCGTGCGCTCCCGTACAGACTGCTGACCTAGAGATGAGGAGACCCAGTATTATGCAAATGGCATCGCGGCCAAGCGATCGGCAATCGGCCGTACTCATCTCCGTGGCTGTGGGCGTCGTCGTTGCTGTTATCACCACTGCGACATTCTATTGGATCGTGGAGCTTTCCGGTGGCGAGGAACGTCGTGAGGCCGCCAGGATTGCAGCGGCGCCTTATGATCCAACCTCTGGTATCAGGCTTATTACCAATGCTGAGCCAAATACGCCAACTGACGGACGTCAGCCGTGGCTTGGTACAGAAGCTTGGACGGCAGGCGTACAAGTCGGCCAGGAGTATATCGCCCAATTCCCTGAACCGCAGAATGTTGAGGTGCTCACCGGCATGTCGACCGCACAGATTTGGGGTTACATGCAACAAAACGTCTCCGGCGCTTTGGGTGTTGGATGTCAGTATTGTCACGACATCAACAATTTTGCGGCGGATACCTACCCCCAAAAAGCTGCGGCCCGGAATATGTTGCGTCTGGTCAATGATCTCAACGCGCAGTTTATTGTCAATTTACCTAACTGGCGTGGGAACTATGTTCAGTGCGCTACATGCCACAATGGCCAACCTATCAATATGGAAGTTGTTGGTGATCGCTTCGTTGGCAGCACGCCGCCCATTCCAGCCACGGTCGATCCGTTGGATAGTCAGGGTGATGTAATTGTCGACGCGGCAGCGAAACCTGAGGAGATCCAGGAGCCGTTGCCGCTTCAGAATGCGGTTCTTTACTACGTCTATAACTATCAGGTCTGGAGGCCCTACAGCCCTGATGAACCCGAGAGCGGTCGTGGTTCGTTGGCCTTGACGTATGAAGGCGGACGAACCCAAGAACAGGTCAATATCAACCAGGGGACGATGAACTATATGGCCTGGTCTCTCGGTGGTGGATGTACCTTCTGCCACAACTCGCGCAACTTTATCGATTACGAGTTGGATGCGGCCGGGAACTTGCCGAATCCAGAATATGGCTATAACAAGCTTAAAGCGCAGCGCATGCTGCTTATGACGACCTGGCTCAATGCCAATTGGGAGCAGTACGGCGCTATCCCGAAGACGGATGTGCCCGATATTGGCCCGGCTGGTTTTTACCAAGACCAATACTACCGGCGGATCGAGGGGGAATACTACACTGTACCGGGTTGTTACTCCTGTCATGCCGGTCGTGATATTCCGAAGGCGGCAATCAACCAAGCAGACATTCCTGAGGGTGATGCTGGCTTGCTTGTCTTCCCGCCAGTACTGCGCGGTGGTACATAAGATGCTTGTTCAAAGGGATCGTGGGAGCAATATGCTCCGGGCGATCCCTGCTTCTTTTGTGTTGAAGGAATGGAGTTCCAATGAGCAACCTGCCCGAAGGCTCCGGTACTGTAACATCGCAGTCGCCTCCTACAGCTACGTCGTCGATTACACCGCGTGTACCCAGACATAGCGTGTTGCTCCAACGAACCATCGCCTTGATGAAACCAGTGACCTGGTTTGCACCGGCTTGGGCGTTCTTGTGCGGCGCCTTGGCCAGTGGCGGGCTTGGTTTAGCGCCCGAAACAATTGGGCGTCTGGTTCTTGGACTCCTCATGGCCGGCCCAATCCTCTGTGGGCTCTCCCAAGTAGTCAATGATTTTTGTGACCAGGAAGTTGATGCCATCAACGAGCCGCATCGTCTCATTCCCGCTGGCCTTGTGTCGCTTCGGCATATCCAGATAGTGACGGTTGGACTCACGTGGATTGGCACCAGTATTGCACTCTTTTTGGGCCGCGAAGTAGCGCTCTTTGTTGGCGTTGGCCTCATTTTTGCGTTGATGTACAGTATGAAACCGGTGCGGGCCAAACGTAACGGTTGGATCGGTAATACGCTTGTTGCGTTTTCTTACGAAGGCTTGGCCTGGTTGGCCGGTCACGCTGCGTTTGGCGCGCTGACCTGGCAGAGCGTTGTTGTCGCAACGTTGTATTCAGTGGGCGCGCATGGCATTATGACCGTCAACGATTTCAAAAGTATGCATGGCGATGCCCAAATGGGTATTCAGAGCATTCCGGTCCAGTATGGTAAACGTATCGCTGCTCAACTCGTCGTTGCGACGATGGCGCTAGCGCAAATTGGCGTTATTGGCGCGCTTCTATGGTGGGGGCATCCTATCGCAGCGAGTGTCATTCTGCTGCTCTTACTTATCCAGACGGTGCCATACACGCGCTTCCTCCGCGATCCTGAACACAATGCGGTCTTCTTCAATGCAACGGCAATCATGCTTTTCGTTTGGGGGATGATCGCTGCAGCAATCGGTCTTGCGGCTTGATACGACACAGGTGGTGTCCAACTGACACCGAAATGTGTGCAACCATACAATTGAGGTGGATATGAAGCAACGTGTCCTTATTGTTGGCGCATCAGTCGGCGGGGCGACAGCAGCAATAACGCTTCAGTCTTTGGGCATCGAGGCGGTTTTGCTCGAACGCGAACTGGTTAAAGCCAAACCATGCGGTGGTGCTATACCGCCGGCGGCTTTTCGCGAATTCGACCTGCCCCAGCATCTGATCGACCGTAAAGTCAAAAACTGCCTGATCGTCTCTCCGAGCGGTCAGGAGACTTGTGTTCCCGTCGCTGGCACGATACCATCCGCAGATGACTATGTGGCGATGGTTCGGCGCGAAGTCTTCGATAGTTATCTGCGTGAGCGCGCCCAGGAGCGTGGCGCTACGCTTATACACGGCGCCTTAAGCAATCTGGAGATCAACCGGTCTGGTGTTGTCGCAACGTACCGCGATCCGGCTGGTAAAGAGCATACACTGGCTGCTGATGTGGTTATTGGCGCGGATGGCGCCTACTCTCCCACCGCTAAGTTCCTTGGCCTTGCATCGATGCCTCGTGCTGTTGCGATTCAAGAACGTATCGCGTTGCCGCCCGAGAAAATGGCGCGCTGGGAAGACACCGCCGATCTCTACCTTGGGTATGAGGTAAGTCCCGATCTTTATTCGTGGGCATTCCCCAAGCGTGATCATATTGCGGTTGGCATTGGCGCCGGCCCTGGCCACACCCAGGCGGCCAAGCAGTTGCTTGCGAACCTCAAGCGGCGCTTGGGCAGCGATCTGGATGGTGGTCGCCTGCTCCTGCGCGAGGCGCACGCCCTGCCTATGCATCCGCGCAAACATATGGCCTTTGATCGGGTCATGCTGATTGGCGATGCTGCCGGATTGGTTGTCCATACCTCTGGCGAGGGTATCTACTGGGCGATGAAGAGCGCTGAGATGGCGGCGCAGGTGCTGGCCGACTATCTCGATGTCCCATCGGCGAGATACCTGCGCATATATGAAAAACGCTGGTGGCGGCAGTATGGCACGATGTATCGCTTCCTGCGTTGGTTGCAGTGGTGGGGCTATGGCAATGAGCGGCAAATGGAGGTCTTCACCGAAATGTGTCGCAACCAAGATGTCCAGCGCTTGACCTTTGATAGCTATATGCATAAGCAAATGGCGCCGGCTCCTTGGCTCGTCCAAATGCGCATGACGCGTGATATTCTGGTCAGTCAGGTGCGCAATTATGTGGCGCGGCGCACACCGGTCCGTGAGTTGTCGCCTGCATAAACAAGAGGGTGCTTGCTACGAAGGGCGCAAAGAACGCGAAGGTTTCAAAGCCTTTGTCTTGTCTTTGCGCCTCTTTCAATGAACTGAAGAGCGGTTTAGGAACAGATTGTCCGGTGGGAGTAAGCAATGTCTCAGGAACGAGCCAGCCAACAGGCGGCCTGGTATGATGATCAGCCCTTTAATATCGGCGATCGTGTGCAAATTGTGGAGGCCGAGGAACACTGCAGTCAGCAAGGTGATGCCGGACGTGTCGTTGGCTACGATGCCAGTGGGCCGCGCAAAGGCGAAGACTTTATCCGAGTGTTGGTGCTCGTTGATGGACCCGATCCTGCCATCGCGGCCATCCCGCCGGCATGTCTGGAACGGGAAGCGGATGCCTCGGAGCGCACCGGACTTGCCAAAACCATGCTAATCCAGTTTCGCCAGTCTCTGGGTGAAGAACGTTTTGCAAAGCTGCAAGACTGGCTGCAAAGTGAAGCTTGCCAAAAACTCCTCGACGATCCTCGGCTAACGGTGAAGAATATCCGCCTGGGCGCTTTAACCATTCCGGGGATACTATTGCCCGAAATGGCGCGCCTCGTTACCCAAAATCAGAAAAACAACACGTAGAAGAAGGACGCGCTGAACTGCTGTGATGATGAAAGTGCATCATTTAGGGGCTAATACCCTTCCGGCATTCGGTATCGCTCGAGATTCTGGAACTGTGTCGTGTTGTTCTCGAAGCGCAGCGGCACCACCCCGACTGGCCCATTGCGGTGCTTGGAGATGTGAATCTCAGCAATGCCTTTTTTGTCGGTCTCTTTGTCGTACAGTTCTTCGCGATAGATGAACAACACAATATCCGCATCCTGCTCGATACTGTTATGCGCCACAACATTGTTGGCGACAAAATTGTGTAACTCTTGTACCGTCAAGTCGTAAACCTCCGACTCGCCATCAGGTTCGATAGAAACAATCTCGTCCCAATATACATCGCTTTGCGCGAGCGCCTGTCGATCTTTCGATTGTACCACGTCAGCGAGACGAGCGGCTCGTTCCCGACTCACATTCTGTTTGTAAAGGGCAGTATCACAATAGGAGCTGCCTAATGCTGCTTGCATAGTGCGACTTGTTAACCCTGTTTGCTGCATTGCTGGAATGACATACTGTCGCCACACATCGCGAGGAAGCACATCCCGGTTGGTGTTATATGAATGCTGCTCAAGATACGCGCTAACTTGCCTTAATGCTTGACGTTTGCGTATACCCGCCGCCCCTACAAGTGTGAGAAAGCGGCTCTGATCGCTGCCGCCGCTTACCTCGATGTGATACTGATCACGGCCTTTATGACCTTGCTTGTGATGTGAAAAAATGCCATTGATGTGTAGCCGCAGGAGGAGCGACTGTACATCACGTGCAAGTTGAGCACTACTCGTAGCATAGTAGATGGCTGGATAATCCTTGCCCTTCTGATCCATATGGATACACCCATCCGTCGCCCACAGATGGCGCAGGAACCGTGCGATCTGCGTATCGGGCTGGGTAAAGACGCACTCTGGCACGAACTTCTCGTATGAGCGCAGATTGAAAACGCCCATCGCGTCAAGCCACGCTGCTACAGGATTTCGGATACGATGAGTTACATGCTCCGTTGCTGCGAGATATACTTGATACCATTGATGTTCACGGGAGATGCGAGGTGTGAGCCGCGTTCCGAATATGGTCTTCGCCAGTCGGACAACCTCTTCTGCCAGATCGTAGTCAGCGGTGGTGTAATGGATTGGTTGTCGGGCCAGGGTGCAGCCATCGCCAATCAGATGTCCCAGCAGCGCCAGTTCATCGTCGCTCATCGTCGGCTGTGTTGGTCCTGGCAAGCGACGTGGCAGCGCAATCCGTACTCCTGGTGTAAGCTCGTCGAGGCGCTGCCAGCCATGAATGTTCAAGAATTTATGATTCGCTGTGGCACGAATGATTCGCCCTAAGCGTGTTGTCATACGGAAGACCGGCTTGCAGCCAGTCGCGAAGGCGTTGAGAACGGGACGTGGCTCAAGCTGCCAGGTTTCCGTATTGATCGCGAGGACATAAAAGCCGGTTTTCCCGACAAGTTCGTCAATCCGCCGATAGACGCCCTCATCGGGCAGGTAGACCATCGTTTCACCAACAAGGCAACCAGACTCACGCAGATCGCTCAGCATAGGCACGTGGTTGGTGCGACCTTCGACGGCGCGCGAGAGCTGGCTGAGCGCGATTAGCGGCACATTGAGTTCGCGTGCCAACGCCTTGAGGCCGCGGCTAATCTCGCTTACTTCCTGGACTCGGTTGTCGCTTCGCCCGCCCTGCATCAATTGCAGATAGTCGATGATCAGCAGCTGCATCCCGACCTCGGCGTGCAACCGTCGCGCTTTGCTGCGCACCTCGGTGATGCTCAGACCGGGTGTGTCGTCGATATAGATGGGTGTCTCGGCCAGCATACCCATTGCTTCCATGACGACTTGCAAATCCTGGTCGCGAATGTTTCCCGTACGGAGGCGTTGCGTGTCAATCCCCGTGTGCATTGCCAACAAGCGCTGGACCAGTTGCTCGCGGCTCATTTCTAGGCTGAAGACGCCAACCGTTGCGTGGGCTTCCATTGCAACATTGTAGGCGATCGAGAGTGCTAAAGATGTGTTATGAACACAGATGTCCTGTGCAATAAAGTTGGATCCATTGGGGACACACAGATCATACACTTGATGTTCGCCAATAGGTTCAATACTGACAATCTCATCCCAATAAATGTCGGGGTTTGCGGCGACAGCCAACTTAGGATCGCGAAGGACTGCAGCATAATGTGCAAGACGGTGTTGCGGCAATCTTCGATTTACATGGGTGTTATCGCCGGCAAATTTACCGGTCGCTGTTGTTTCACCGCTTTGCCGAGCCAATTCAATAAGCGTAAGACCCTGGCGCTTTGCTGCACGTTGAACGATCGGCCAAATGGCTTGCGGGACATGCCCAACATGACTTCTACGCAGCGGTACCTCGTAAGCATAATCCTCAAAGCGGATCGCTTTTTCGCCGATCCATCCAATCTCCTCGTGGTAGCAACATATTGATGAAGGATCGGTCATTTCGATGCGCCAGATCCCTTGTTTCGTTTGATAAAGCTTGGTGATCAAACCAAAGCGGACAAAGGCGTGATGCAGATCGGCAGCTAGCTGTGACGATGCAACGCGAAACTCAATTCGCACCCGTCCTTCATATTGGTAGATTGAGCCATCGCAACTCATCAGGACGCGAATAAATTCAGCAAGGCATCGTCGGCTCCACTGCCATATGCAAGGAGGAAAAAACTTATCCTTTGCACGTTTGCCCCATAAACCCAATTCAGACAACCATCTAGCGACTGGATTTGGTGGCATGGCGCCATCTTTACCATTCCATTGGCTTCGATCTTGCGCGACAAAATACGTAATCTGTTCTTGTCGCAATCGAAAGGCTGGGAAATGGGCTGCAACGATTGCCCGGAAATCTTTGACAATGATCGGGTCAATATTCGTAAAGGCTGGTGATGTTTCAGTTAGCCCACCTTCTGCAATAAAATAGGCTAACAAGCGTACTAACTCCATCGGCCAACTTTCGTCGTTGCCGAAAATTGGTACAGCTCGTGGCACTGCGATTCCGTCGCCAATCTTGAGATCGTGCAGAGGTGTCCAGCCATGAATTGTGCGGAATGGGTGATGCCCAGTCACATCAACGTGGCGGCCGGTACGGGTACGCACCCGGAAACACGGCTGTATACCACTATCGATCCACGCATTAATAGAAGCTGATCTGACTGATCCATCCTGAGAAATGCCGTAGATCAAGGGAAGACGCTGACGCACTGCTTCTTCAATAGTTATGCGCTCACCCGTAACTGGATTATCGATGAATGACCAATGGGCCAAACACTTACCCACGCTCGGGCGGGCGGCCAGAATGATCAAGTCTGATGGCTGCAAGCCGCCGGTCAACTCATCAAGATCATGATAGCCAGTCGGGACGCCAACCACCTCGCCGCGCCGCTCCTGCAAATGGGTGATCTGATCGAAGAACGAATCGACGACGCGGCTGATATGGACAAAATCCTGGCCCCCGCGGCGTTGCGAAATGGCAAAGAGTTCAGCCTCGGCTTTATCGAGGGTTACCGCAACATCGTCGCGTTCATCATAGCCCAACGCCGCAATTTTTCCACCTGCTTCTATCAAGCGCCGGAGGATTGCCGTGCGCTCAACGATTCGGGCGTAATATTCGACATGCACTGCGGTGGGCACTTCGGCGCTTAACTCGCCGAGGAAGGTCATCCCGCCAACCATCTCGAGTCGCTCGCGGCGGCGCAGTTCCGCCGCCACCGTCGAGAGGTCCGGCGGCACGCGCCGGTTGTAGCAGGCCAGCATCGACTCATAGATCCAGGCATGCTTTTCGAGATAAAAGTAGTCGGCTGGGAGCCACGGCGCGACGGCAATAATGGCGTCGCGTTCGAGCAGGATGGAGCCGAGTGTTGCACGTTCGGCGTTGATATCAGCTGGTAGGGATCGTTCCATTGGCATTATCCACAACTTGTCAGCGCCACTCCTCTGTTCCTCCAGATCTTATCCACATGAGGCCTAAGAATCGATAATGTGCCAGCGGCGTATGCCTGGCACATTATCGCAGTTTCGTAGTATCCCCTTGTCGCACATACTGCGACTGGCTGTTAATTAGGCTTGGGGTTCAGGTTCTGCATCCGACAGCGCCGCCTCATCAGTTGTATCGCCAGCCTCAACGACCACATTGACAATCGGCTCTAGGCCAGCCATCAGCCGCACCTTGACAGGGTAGATGCCGATCCGCTTAATCGGGTCAGTCAGATCGATCTTCCGCCGATCAACTTCAATGCCAACCTGTTCAGACAGCTTATTCGCAATATCAACGTTTGTGACTGAACCATAGAGCCGGTCCAATGCACCGACACGAGCCGTAAAGCGCAAGGTGACACCGCCAATTCGCGCTGCCAGCTCTTCAGCATCACGCCGATCAGCTTCTTCGCGGCGGCGGCGAGCTTGGATGCGCTCTTCTGCCTGACGTATCTGTCCTGGTGTGGCCAGGACGGCTAGGCCCTTCGGAACAAGATAATTACGCCCAAAACCACCAGCAACTTCTTTAATTTCACCTGCCTGACCTAGTTTCTCAATATCTTGAGTCAGCAGCACTTTCATCTTCGAACCCACGGGATAACTCCTCAGAATGACATTTTTGCAGAGTAACGAACTATATGATACCACAGCCGGATAATCCTCGTCAATTTGACTGATAGCGGAAAAACATCTCGTTGGGAGGCAATCACGATCTTACTCCAGCGCTTATCTATAAAAATTCAATAATACCAATATTGATGATACAAATACTGATGCGACCGCAACATCCCTCGTTTGTAGGGCTTTGCAAGAGCCATTGAAACAGCCCCAAAAACCCTCTTGACAACCCTTGTGATGTGTGATATGATTCGATGCGTTGTTGAGGAACAGACGGTTTCACTCAGACGAGGCAAACCTGACAAGTGAGCCCGAAACACCAGCCTGAACCGGCTGGGTTTCCCTCCGCTAGGGCCGCTCCGCGGCGCTAGTTTTTTGTTTCCTCTGCACCTTTCCAAGTGAAGAGCGAGAGGTTCATCGTCATTCGCCCCGATAGGGGCGCAAACCAGCAACGCAGAGTTTGATCCTGG
>JAKSDJ010000150.1 GCA_022360155.1 Chloroflexales bacterium
GAGGAGATCTCCGGCGGGCAAGACGTACTGGTGTTGGGCAACCGCAGAATCAACTCACGAGCCTACGTCGCTCGCTTCAACTTCTCGGGCGCCGACCAGCAGAAGAAGGTCGGCACACTCTCAGGCGGCGAACGGAACCGGGTTCATCTCGCCAAGGTGCTAAAGTTGGGCGCAAACCTGCTGCTGCTCGATGAGCCTACCAATGACCTGGACATTCACACATTGCGTGCGCTGGAAGAGGCGCTGCAGAATTTTGCGGGCTGCGCGGTAATTATCTCGCACGACCGCTGGTTCCTCGACCGGGTCGCCACACATATTCTGGCCTTCGAGGGCGATAGCCAGGCGGTCTGGTTCCATGGAACCTACAGCGAGTATGAAGAGGATTGGCGTAAACGGGTTGGCGCCGCCGCCGAACGCCCGCACCGCATCGTCTATCGCAAACTCATGCGCGATTGACAAGATTGCTCGCAATTTGCGCAATAGCGTTCGACAAGGCGAAAAAGGCTATTTCATAGCTGCGTTTTGAACTGCGCTTACGATACGGACCGTTCGGCAAAATAGACTATTCGCGGCGCGCGCTCATCGGCAGGTTCACCTTCCGGCGTGCGCCGTTCCAGCAAGGTAAGACCATTGGCGCGTAGCGCGAACAACACTTCCTCATCGCGCCAGGCGCGTTCGGTGTGGGTCTCTTCGCCACGCCGCCAACGGTCGATCTCGCGGGTGAACCAGACGACCCGCCCGGTTGCCAGGCGATGGTCCGGCTCGTAACTCAAGCGGTTATACACGAGGTAGTCGCCGTCGTCGTAGACGACCTCATCGAGTTTATCCCAGGTGATGAATTCGGCTTCGGTATTGAGGTCGAAGATGAAGTGTCCGCCAGGGCGCAGGAGCCGGCTAACGCCCTGACAGACCCAGACCAGGTCATCGTCTTCGATCAGGTAGTTCAGGCTGTCAAAGAAACAGGTGACGAGATCGAAGGACGCCTGCTGAATGAGCAACGCTGCCTGCTGCAGATCATAGTTCGGCAAGTGGCGAATGTCTTTCTCCACGAACGCCACATCCAGCCCAAGGTCGCGGGCTTTGGACCGGGCAATATCGAGCATGGCCGGCGCGCGATCTACACCGACGATGCTGCATCCGGCGGTGGCAAAAGCTAGCGCTGCTGCGCCGGTGCCGCACGCCAGATCGAGAACCCGAAGCGGGCGCTGACTTTGGGAATCGCGTTCATAGCACCATTCGAGCACCCGTGCCGCCAGATGTTCGCCAAAAGCGGTCTGGCCGATGGCGTCATAAATTGCAGCATAGCCGCCATAGACATTCATAAAGCAGTGCGCACTCTTCAGTTATGCGGCAAGTTGCGCCCAGTCATCATAGCGCTGGTTGAGCATCGCTTCCAACTCGGCATACTGCATGCCAAGGGTTGTGACACGCTCAACATCCTGGGCTGCGCTCGCCGCCTCAAGTTCGGTCTTGAGTTGATTGAGTTCTTGTTCCAACATCGCCACCTCGGCTTCCAGCGCAGCCAGTCGCCGCTTGCGCTGTTTATCCTCGGCCGCCTCGCCTGAACGCCGCACCAGCACCGACGCAGACTCTGTGTGCTTGGTCACGGGGCGTTGGCTGCCGGATGCGCCCCGCTCGTCGCGCCCACTTTCCTGCGCCGCGCTCAAAGAAGCCATGTAGTCGCTGTAGTTGCCCAGCCGCTCGATGATCCGGCCCTGCTGCACAATCCAGAGTTTATCGGCAAGGGCGTCGATAAAATAGCGGTCGTGCGAGACGAACAAGATACTGCCCGGATATTCCTTCAAGATTCCTTCCAGGGCCTCGCGCGCGCCGATGTCGAGGTGATTCGTT
The DNA here is from genome assembly GCA_022360155.1 of Chloroflexales bacterium. Classification (GTDB taxonomy): domain Bacteria; phylum Chloroflexota; class Chloroflexia; order Chloroflexales; family Chloroflexaceae; genus JAKSDJ01. The sequence goes on from JAKSDJ010000150.1 coordinate 1,852, forward strand.
GGCTCGTCCAGCACTAGAAGGTTGCCGGGGAGCAAGGTCAGTTGGGCTAGAGCCACCCGCGACCGCTCGCCGCCGCTCAGATCACCCACCCGCTTGAAGACATCGTCGCCGCTAAAGAGGAAGCGCCCCAGCAGCGTACGGGCGCGCGTTTCGGACATCTGCGGGCTGACCCGGAATAGCTCTTCCAATACCGTCGCGTCCATATCGAGCGCGTCGTGGCCCTGCGCATAATAGCCGATGGCGACGTTATGCCCACGTCGCGACTGCCCCTGTAGCGGCTTCAACTCGCCAACCAGGGTGCGCAACAGCGTCGTTTTGCCGCTGCCGTTCGGCCCCAATAGCGCCACTCGCTCACCCCGGTGGATCTCCATCTTGTCGGCGCGAAGCAGGACGTGGGGTGAACTCGGCGTCACCGTTGCCGGCTTAGCAGATGAGTCCGGCGTTCCCTGACCGCTCGCTTTCGGTTTCTTATCGCCTGAAAAACCCACTACCAAACCATCGAGCGACAGCACTAGTTCGCCGCTGCGCAATTGGGTGTCCAGGAAGAGCTTGAGTTTGGCCGCTTCGGTCGGGCGCACGATGAGACTCTGTTCTTTCAGCCGGTTAAGTCGTTTCTCACGCCCCTTTGCTTCTTTGCTACGCTGCCCGGCTTTGTAGCGACGGATGAACTCTTCGGTTTTGGCGATGAATTCCTGCTGAGCCGCATACTCCTTGAGCCGGCGTTCCAAGCGCTCGGCCTTCAGCTCCAGATAGTGGTTGTAGGCCGCCGGGTAATCTTCAAGCGCGCCGAAGACGAGTTCGAGCGTGCGGGTGGTGACTTTGTCGAGAAAATAGCGGTCGTGCGAGATCACAACCAGCGTGCCGTCCAACTCCTTGAGAAAGCCCTCCAGCCACTCCAAAGCTTCCATATCGAGGTGGTTCGTTGGCTCGTCGAGCAAGAGCAGGTCGGGATCGGCGAGCAAGGTCGCAGCGAGCGCGGCCCGCGTCTTCTGTCCGCCGCTAAACTGGGCCAAATGCTGGTGGAACTGCGCCTCTGCAAAGCCCAAACCCTGAAGCGTGCGCTTAATCCGCTGCTCCATCTGGTAGCCGCCGCCGTGCTCGAAGCGCGCAGTCAGATCGCCATAGCGTGCCATCGTCGCTGTCCAGTCGGGCGCGTCTGTGTCAGCCAGGCGATGCTCCAATGCACTGATCTCGACCTGCAACTCATTGAGGTAATCGAAAGCGGCTTCCATCTCCTGCCACAAGGTGCGGTCAACCTGAAAGCGCACCTCCTGAGCCAGATATGCTATCCGCGTGCTGCGCGCAACATGAACATCGCCACCGTCGTTTTGTTCAAGGCCGGCAATGATTTTTAGCAACGTACTCTTGCCGGCGCCGTTCACACCAACCAGGGCGATCTTGTCGCCATGGGCAACCTGAAAAGTGATATCGCTGAAAATGCGCTCGGCGCCATAATATTTGGTCAACCCGCTGACATTGAGCAGGGTCATAAACGTTTCCTCCCGCGCCAGATAGAATGATCGAAAAGGGAGCGCAAGGCAGCGAATGGCCTCGTCACACCGCGCAATCCATCAGAAGCGCACTCTTTCGAGGTCTGCGGCTCTCCGCTTTGTACACGATACAACAGGACACTAGAGCAATCAACGCACTATGCTCTCTGAATTATCGGAAAAATAGGGAGGGCTGTCAATCGGGCGGGGGGCTGAAGTGCTATAATCTTCATACCCACAACGCCAACAGCGCGCCGCCCAGGGCGGCCAGCACGACGACGAACCAGGGCGGCCACTTCCAGAACATCAACAGTCCAAAGGCGGCCAGTCCCAGCCCAAAATCCGCCGGCGACGTGATCGCGCTAGTCCAGACCGGCGTGTAGAGCGCCGCAAGCAAGATGCCAACAACCGCGGCATTGATCCCGCGCAGGGCCGATTGAACCGCCGGCTGGGCGCGCAAGAAATTCCAGAACGGCAGAATGCCAATCACCAGCAGGAACGAGGGCAGGAAAATGCCGACCAGGGCAATCGCTGCACCAAGCCAGCCATTGGGCGCCACGCTCGACACCGCGCCCAGATAGGCCGAGAACGTAAACAACGGCCCAGGAACTGCCTGCGCCGCGCCGTACCCGGCAATGAATTGTTCGTCCGTTACCCAACCCGGCGGCACAACCTCGGCTTGGATCAGCGGAAGCACTACATGCCCGCCGCCAAAGACGAGCGATCCGGTGCGAAAGAAACTATCGAAGAGCGCCAGGCTCTGGTTAGGGGTGATCTGGCGCAACAGCGGCAAGCCAACGAGCAGTGTGAAAAAGACGACCCAGCAGCCAACGGCAACAGCACGCGGGATAGTGATGGGCAACGCGGTCGTGCGCGTTTCGGAATCCTGCGGTAAGATCAGCCAGCCCGCGATCCCGCCCGCAACGATGACCGCTATCTGGGCCAGGCTGGTCGACCAGAACAACATGATTAGCGCCGCGACAAGCGCAAACGTCACGCGGGTGCGGTCGGGACAGAGCCGGGTCGCCATACCCCAGACCGCCTGAGCGACGACGGCAACGGCGACAATCTTGAGGCCATCGAGCCAACCGCCGCCCGCCCCGCCAAACGTCGCAACCCCAAAGGCGAAGAGCGCGAGCATAATCGCCGAGGGCAACGTAAAACCCAGCCAAGCCGCCAGGCCACCGAGCAAGCCGGCGCGGGTGATGCCCAGAGAGATCCCGACCTGACTGCTCGCCGGACCGGGCAAAAACTGGCACAGTGCGACAATATCGGCGTATGCGTGCTCGTCCAGCCACTTGCGCCGGGCGACAATCTCTTCACGGAAATAGCCCAAGTGCGCGATTGGTCCGCCGAACGAGGTCAACCCCAGCCGGGTAAAAACCCCCAACACTTCGAGAAACGAACCGCGACCTGATCCAGTCGCGGCAAACTCCTGCTCGCCGGCGCTCATGTTCTCTCCTCTCGTTGAGTTCGTTATGCGCCAGGAGTATACCCGAAGCAGCAGGATTTGACGACTCAGCGCATTGGCAAGCGCCAGACAGATGCCCTCGTGCGAAGCTTGAAATATGAAACGGGTCAGCGCCCTCAACCGAAGCTCAGGCGAAGGCAAGGTTCAGATCAAGCCGTCCCAGCTTGATGTTATCCTGTGGACACGAGAAGTGACGAGACGAGGTTGTCGGGTCAGCGCCGCAGCGCCTCGTCGCCGCCTCATCTCATCCCCGCGTACGCGGGGACCATCGCCGCTTCGTTTCTCCGCCGCCTCATCTCGTCGCCTCATCTTACGGCACGATGATGCGATCTTGTTCGACATCTTCAGCATTACCAAGCAACACCGCATCGCCGCTGAACCAGGCTGCCGTGCTACGCCCCCAATACAGCACATCCTCTTCGATAACACCCGCCTCGGTGCGAATTTCGACCGCTGCACCGCCATCGAGCACATATGCAGGGAAGACAAAAGGCGCGATCTCAGAACGCGAACTGTTGGCAAGCGTCCATCCGGTGAGATCGATTGGGGCCTTGCTGGTATTCCGGATCACGACATAACCCAGATCCTCCTGATCCTCCGGTATCCCAGCATCGATCAGATAGATCATCACCGGCGTCGGATCGGGCTTTGGGGTTGCGGTTGGCGTGCCAGTCGGCGCGTCTGTACTCGTTGGCAGGATGGCGCTGGTCGGTAGAGTAGCGCTGGTCGGTGTCACGGCACTGGTTGGCGGGTCAACATTCTTCGGGTCGGGTTCCACACCGAGAATGATTGGGACGAACACACATTGTCCATCTCCACAGACCTGCGGTTGCGCGAGGAACAGGCCCAGACCGAGAAGAGCCAGTACGCTCGTGATAATAGCCCAGATTGATTGCATAGCCTGCTCCATTGTTTGCAAAAACGCCGTTACCTCATTATTGCTTCTGTAGCCCACGCCGCGCCGCCCGATCTAACAAGCGACGCACTTCACTCCAAACTCGAATACCGCTTTGTGTTACGGCAGCGGTGCTCTGCCCCGGAAATGCGCGGGCGCCGACCAGCCAAAGGCCGGAGATCGCGGGCGCACGAATCCCCAGGCTGGCAAAACCGCTCTGGTCGGGGCGCTGGCCCAGTCCCCCGACCATGCCGCGCTCACGCCGCGTGTAGCGCTGGAAAGTTACCGGCGTGCCGCTCTGCTGATAACGAATATGCCCGTGAATGCCCGGCAAAACTCGCTCGACAGCCTGGAGCATGCGCTCAGCCATTTCAGCCTTGCGCTCAGTGTAAGCATTACGTCCCTGCTGCTTCGCCGCCCACCATGGTGCAATGTGCGTGTGGGTCGAGACCGTGAGCGCCCGTTGACCTTGTGGCGCTCGACTCGTGTCGAAGGCCGGGTGCAGCGAGAGAAAGATGCTGTTCCCCTCGTCAAGCGGCGCAGTGTAGTCAAGGACGACCTGGTGATGTTCGCACAGTCCCGGCGGAATCGCCGCCGCATCCACGCCAAGGTAAAGAACGAACGCCCCCCGCGCACGAGGCGTTTGCTTGGTTGCGCAGCGCAGCCCGGCGGGAGCATCATCCCCAAGCAAGCGCTGGAGATCCAATACAGTTAGGTTGGCGACGATCTGGCGGGCGTGAAACGTTTCGCCGCTGCTCGTCTGTACACCTGTAGCATGCCCATTCGTAGTAAGAATCCGGTTTACCCAGGTTCGATAGCGCAATTCGCCGCCATCACGCACAAATGCATCGGCCAGGATGCGACCAATGCTCCACGCACCTCCCTCGGCATAGAATACCCCCTGACGCGCCAGATCGAGGGCTACACTGCCAAAGAGCCAAGCGCACTCATTAGCGGTGACTTGAGCGCTGATCAAGAGTTGCGCATCGAGGAAGCTGAGCAACGCAATATCCCGCAACCGATAACGGCGCAATTCATGACCGACTGTACGATTGATATGCGGCAGCAAACCAAACATCTCCGGGCGGATTGCCGGAATAAAACGAAGCAGATCATGACCGGTTTCCAGCGGCATGGGCGGATAGCGCGCTGCGAAGCGCCAGGATATATCGGCAAGACGCTCCTGGTTGCGCCAGAAGCGCTCAGCCTGGTCGACCTGCTCAGGGAAGGCGCAGCGGCGCGCCTGTTCCCAGCGCTGCATATCGCCATAGCGCGTCACCACCCGGTCAGGCAGCCAGACCTGCATCGCCGGCTCCAGGCGAACCATCGGAAAGCGGACGCCCAAGCGACGGGCAACCCAATCGTGCGCACCGCCAGGCTGAAAGCCACCAAAGAGAGTGGCGCCGACATCAAACACATACGTACTGCCATCGGGCCGCTTACGTAGAAACGATGAAGCGCAGCCGCCTGGCTCAATATGGCCTTCGAGGATCAACACGCTATACCCGCTGTTAGCCAGCAGCGCGGCGGCGGTCAAACCGCCAATCCCAGCCCCAATGACAATAACATCGTACATAGACTCACATCGCTGACAAAACGACAGGGTGACCACGTGAGGCAAGCCGCCTTATCACTCCATCACTGCCCCTGTCTCGAACGCACGAATAGCAATCCCGGCCAGAAACAGGCAGACCGTCGCATAAATGAGCCCTTCCCAGCGGCCATCACGACCACGGGTATAGGCAAAAGCGCCTGGCAAACACAATACTGCGGCGATGCCATAC
>JAKSDJ010000093.1 GCA_022360155.1 Chloroflexales bacterium
CCCCTTTTCAGACAGCCTCTCACATATGGTGCGAGGCTGTAGCCTACGTTTACCTTTTCCGATGTAGTCCTGTGATCTGTGATCAGTCAAGCAGTCCAAGGCTGCGGGCGCGGGCCAGCGCCTGGGTCCGCCGCTGGACGCCGAACTTGCCGTAGATCGAACGGAGGTGCCACTTCACTGTGTGGACCGTGATGGTCAACATCTGCGCGATCTCATCATTCGAGCATCCGGTATTGATAGCATGCAGTACCTCGAACTCGCGCGTCGTCAGTGGCTCGACCAGCGACTGGTCACGTGACTCGTCCACATGCTCGCTGCGGGCGCGGCTTGGCTCCGTCGCCATCACTGCAAGCCGGGGCGGCGCGTCGACGGCCCGTTCGAGCTCGCCTGCCGTGACTATTGGTTCGCGTGGCGTGCTGGCCATGATGCAGCGCGGCTCTCGATGTCGGCGCTCGTTGATAATCATCATGCGCAGTTGCGCTGCGTAGGTACGTTGTGCGCCATATGTAGCCAGTTGATCGAGCAGTGGCAGCAAGGCCGCGCCCGCGTCGAGTAAGATCCGCTCGAACCCTTCCGGCGCGGCTCGTTCGAGCGCCTGCCGTAGCGTCATTAGGGCCGTGTCTCGATCTCCCTGGCGCTCTGCCACCTGCGCCTGTAGCAGCGAGATCTCGATGAGGCGCAGGTGCGCCCCGACATGCTCCGCAATGCTGCGCTCCGCCGCCAGCAATTCGTCGGCAGCGCTCAGGTCGCCTAGAAAAAGATGGCAGCGCGCCATAGCAATCAGCACTACAGCTTTGACGTTAGTCGCTTCGGTCATTCCATCAATCTGCAAAAGCTTGGTGACCTGACGAACGAACTCAGTTACCGCGACCGTGTCAGTAGCGGCGAGGGCCACGCTGACACGCTGTACTGCCACAAAGGCATGCATCCAATCGAAGCGATCACGCGACCACACCGCCTCAGGCTCGAAGGCAGCCTCGGACTGATTGCAGGCCGCCAGGGCGCGCTGTTGATCGCCAGCAGCAAGGTACACCACAGCAAGGGCCCTGGCGCTGTGTCCAGCACGCACATAGAGCCGGCCCTGTCGGGCGTGGGCCAAGCTCTGTTCGAGCCACCACGCGGCGCTGTCCAGATCGTTCCGATGATAGAGCAGTAGGCCTTGTGCGTAGTCCAGGGCAGTATTCTCTGGCAGATCCTCAACTCCCCATTCTGCAACGCAGCGGCGGGCTTCCTGGAGCTGGCGCTCGGCAAGCTTGAGCTGGCCCTGATCGATCAAGATCGCTGCATCCAGACCTATAGCGACCAGTGCGCTACCATAAAACTCGATGCGTTTCCCCAATCTTATGGTTTCGGCGCTAAGATGTCGTGCATCGTTGTGTTGGTCGCTGATGGAGGCCAATGACGCACGCTCAACCAGGAGGATGATACGCCAGGAACTCTCGGAGGCGAGTTGCTGGTTCGCAATTACAGCGGCGCTGCGACCACGTTGGATATCGAGCCGGTAGCAAGCCTCCATCAGCCGCAGCACATTAATGCGACCCAGCAGCTCTAGCTCAATGGCAATTTCACTCCGGCGCACGCGATCCTCTAGATCATCTAGGCATACGCACACCTGGTCGAAGCGATTTTCCAGCGCCCAGAGCAACGCGCGCACGAGCGTGAGCATCGGTCGCTCACGTATGAACTGCTGTGGTAGCGCCGCCAGCCAGCGATCCAGCCGATCGATCCCCGCGCACTGCAGACAAACGTCTGCCTCAGACTCGATCAGGCGGGTCGCACGCGGCCAATCATTGGCCAGCAGCGCCTGCTCGATGGCGGTGTGGACAAAGCCTTGCTGCTCAAACCACGCGCTCGCCGCAGATCGCAGCCGCGCCTCATGTTCCGGCGCTATCTGCCGCAGATGGAAGCGCAGCGTCTCGGCAAAGAGGCGGTGGTAGCGGAGCCAACGCCCCTCTTGATCGAGAGGTGTCAAGAACAAACCGGCTGCTGCGATCCGCTCGATTACTTCCTGCGTCACCGCCAGCCGCGCGGGCTCTGGCGTACTCGGCACGGCATCTGTCTCTGCCAGTAGCGCCGCACATAGTTCGGTGCAGAAGCTATCGAGCACCGCCGTGTGCAACAGCACCTGCTGTACGGGCGCGGACTGCTGGGCAAGAGCCTCTGTGAGGAGATATTCGCTCACCTGGCGCTTTGAACTGTCCAGCGACCTTGCTAGCGCGTCGGTTGTTGGGGAGGCGCGTAGTGCGAGCGCAGCAAGCCGGATGGCGGCGATCCAGCCCTCAGACCAAGCCGTTATAGCAGTCACCTGTTCGGCGCTAAAGGTGCGCCCAGTGGTTAATTCTAGCACAGCGCCGACCTCGGACGGCTGAAAGGCCAGATCGGCGGCATCCAACTGGGTTAGCTGGCCACGCACCCGCAGACGGGGCAATGGCAGGGGCGGTTCAGTTCGACTGGCGATCACGACCCGCAGCGTAGGCGGGCGCTGTTCGATCAGTAGGGCAACGTCCGAATGCAGGTTGGTGGCATCCAAAAGGTGATAGTCATCAAGCACGAGCAGTACCGGACGATCCTGGGAATCGGGACGTAGCCGCTCCCATAAGTCGTTGAGCAGAGTAATACGCGCCGCGACGGGCGATGGGTTGTCGCCAATCAGTCGCTGACGGGCGCGGGCGCCGATTTCTGGTTGGACAAGATCGAGGGCAGCAGCGACAATTGACCAGAAGCGCTGTGGGCTACGCTCGTCGGCGCTCAGTGTCACCCAGGCGGCGGTACGCTGGTCGGTGCGGATCCATTCGACTAGCAGACTAGTCTTGCCATAGCCGGCAGGAGCTGTTAACAGTGCAACCGTCTGTTCATCGGCGTGTAGCAGCGCAAGGGGTGTCTCGCGCCGCACGAGGACGCATCCAGTAAGCGGAACGGTAATGCGGGCGCGCAAGATCGTTTCGTGTACATCGCTACCCGCAACCGAACTCATTGGTGAGAGCTGTGCTGTGCTCGGCGTCGGTGCAACTTGAGTATGTGCGGCAAGCTCGCGCGCGGCCAACTCAAGGCGCTCGGATGTCAGGGTTGCGGAGCGACCAAGGTAGAAGGTGCGCAGCTTGCCGGAAGTCGAACGGTAAGCCTTCCAATAGACGCTGCGTGAACTCCCCCGCTCCTTGCGAGCGGTAAAATGGCCCTTGGCGCTGCGGAAGGTGAAAGAGTTATGAGTTTCGAGCCAGGTGAACCAATCTGGCGTGGCAAGACGAATGTGTGGTGGATTGTGCTTGGGGTCATGGAGGATGTCACCATCAACGATCGGACGACTCTGATACATGTGAGTCTCTCATAGAATAGCTGATCATTCACGATCAAACACTGATCGCGTTTGATCAAACCTGAAGGAAGCGTATTCTGAGTTGATCGACGAGATGTATACACAGGATTATAACATATATGCTAATTCGGGGCTTGGATTACACGACTACGGATTAAATTGTACACGAAATCAGATAAATTCATTGATTAGTCATCTGATATCATGTAAACTTTTGCCAAGTGTAAAGCGTTTTTGCACAGCAACAGCGAAGGAATAGACGACACAATGAATTTGGTAAGGCTGGCAACCCAGATCGGTAATGCATACTACCGCAGTCTCAATCCCCAAAGGAGCTTCAGGCGCCGAGATACTGCTGTGTTGGGCCAAGCGGCGAAACAGTCCCGTCGTGCTTACCGACTGCTACCCACCACTGCACACTTTCTGTCGTGCATCTCCTCTTTTGGATAGTGACTCGCAGAGGGCGTTTTGCTAGATTTCACCTATCATTGCACATTTCTTGTATGGAAAAACATGAGAGAGGTGAACTGATGGCTACGCTGACCGTACTCAAGTTTCCAACTGTCACTGGCGCTGAACAAACGCTGAGTATCCTAGGGGATCTGCAGAAGCAGCAACTGATCACCATCATTGATGCGGCGACCGTCATCTGGCCCACCGACAAAAAGAATCCGAAGACACAGCAATTGCACAACCTGGCCGCCGCAGGCGCCCTCGGCGGGGTCTTCTGGGGCATGCTTTTCGGCTTGCTCTTCTTTATGCCTTTCCTCGGTGCAGCAATCGGCGCGGCAACCGGGGCGTTAGCAGGTGCCTTCTCTGACATCGGTATCGACGATAACTTCATCAAGGAGGTACGCGAGAAAGTCGCCCCTGGCACTTCGGCGCTCTTCTTGATGAGCAGTGACGCGGTGCTAGACCGGGTGCGTGATGCGCTGCAGGGCCAACAGTTCGAGCTGATTGCCAGCAATCTCTCGAATGAGCAAGAGGCGAAGCTGAAGGAGTACTTTAGCGAGGAATAGTACACGCGATCAATCGAGCTACAGTCTATCAGGGTTCAGAAAAGTGTTCGTTCCCCATACTAGCCCGCGCAGGCGGGCTTTATAACAATAGCCCGCGGCTTCAGCTTCAGCCGCCGGGCGACTCTGCGTCGGGAACTGCCTTATGCCGCCAAATGAGACCACATGTAAGCAGTACATGGAATTCAAAGACTACGAGCCTGCCCTTGGCGTTCCGCCCGACGCCGACGCAAAGGATAGCAGGCAGAATCGCGGTTGAGCTAAAATGAGGCAAAGAGGCGTGCTAATGTTTATGGGTGAAGCAGGCCAGATGTCCACTATTATGGTCAGTAATCGCTCTTACTTTGCGACTTTTTGGCGAAGGTTTTGTAAAAAGGTTAATTTTGGATAAAACCAACCGATAAAAAAAGAACCAATCAATATGTTCTCCCGGATGATGGGCAGCACGCGATACGCCGTCTTGCTGGCAGTGTTTGGCATATTCGTCGGCGCCGTAGCCCTTCTCATTTCCAGTACATTTGAAATGATTGTCGCTGTCTAGGACAGGTTAGCCGGCGCCGTAGACCCGACGTCGAGCTACGCATCGTTCTGATTGAAGTCGTCGACACGATCCTTGCGGCCACCGTCTGGTATATGACTGCGATTGGCCTCTACCAGTTGTTTGTCGACTCTTCCATCTCCTTACCTGCCTGGCTCAAAACCCATAGCCTGAATGATCTTAAACTCGGTCTGGTCGACATGTCCGTTACCAGGGTCGCGGTTATCTTTGAGACGGTGGCCTTGGAGTCTCATGGCACGACCGATATCCTTAGTTTTGGCCTGGCCGCCGCTGCGGTCATCGTCGGGCTTAGTTTGTTTATTTACGTGGAGGGGAAACGCGGCTCATATGATGACAACGAGTCCAAGGATCATCGAGACAATCAATTCAAAAAGAGGGTGTTATGACAACACACAGATCAGGTGATGTTGGCTGGCACAGTTTATCAACAGCCCAGGCTGCCCAAGAATTAGGCGTAGACGCCGATCACGGCCTGGCCACGTCTGAGGCTGAGAGCCGGTTGCAGCGGTACGGCCCCAACAAGCTGGCCGAAAAGCAAAAAGAAACCAAGCTTCAGGCCTTTCTGCGCCAATACAAAGATTTTATGCAAATTATCTTGCTGGTCACTGGCCTGATCAGTTTCTTCTTTTTGCGCGATTATCAGACCACATTCTTACTGCTTGGCCTAACCCTGCTCAACGCATGGATGGGCTTGTCGCAAGAGGCCAAAGCCGAGGCCAGTTTGGCCTCGCTGCGTTCTATGATGCAGCTTCAAGCCCGGGTACGCCGAGATGGACAGGTGGTCCAACAGCCGGCCGAAAATCTTGTACCCGGCGATGTCGTCATGTTTGAAGCCGGTGACAAGGTACCCGCTGATGGCCGCTTGCTGGAAGCCGCCACCCTGGAAATCGAAGAGGCCGCCCTGACCGGCGAGAGTACGCCGGTGCTAAAAAACACCGCCAGCATTGAACAAACCGACATTGCTCTGGGCGACCGGCTCAATATGGCCTACATGAATACCACCGTCACCCGCGGTCGGGGGATGATGCTGGTTACCGGTACCGGGATGAACAGCGAGATCGGCCACATTGCCGAGATGATGCAGGCCGTCGAAGCGGATAAAACGCCCCTGCAAAAGCAGCTTGACCGCCTAACGATTATTATGGCGACTGTCGCTGGCTTGGCCTTTCTGTCTATGACTGGGATTGGCCTCTCGCGGGGTTTAACCCTCGACCTGCTGGTCATCACTGGCGTTTCCATGGCTGTCGCCGCTGTGCCAACCGGCTTACCAGCGGTTGTTACCACTGTACTCTCATTCGGAACATCGGCCTTGGCCAAATCGAACGCCATTGTCAAAGGGTTGACCTCGGTGGAGACGCTCGGCTCTACCTCGGCCATTTGCTCGGACAAAACCGGCACCTTAACCCTCAATCAGATGACGGTGCGAGAATTCAGTGTGGCTGGTCATCGCTTTACAGTTGAGGGCCAGGGGTACAGCACCCAGGGCGCCATTCGCTACATCGGCGGCGAAGAAGAAGCCAATATTCGGCCTGCTTATATCGCCATGGCGCTGGATACCGACGCGGTGCTGGACGGAGAAAATTTAATTGGCGACCCCACTGAAGGGGCGCTCATTGTGCTGGCCGAGAAGGGCGGTGTTGACGTCAAAGCCGCCCGCGAAGCGTTTCCGCGCATCGCCGAAGTGCCTTTTGACTCAGAGTACAAGCTGATGGCCACCTTTCACCATATGACTGACTTCGACGGTCAACCAATAGTGCGGGCCTATGTTAAGGGTGCGCCTGATGTGTTGCTGGCCCGCTCCTGTCAGGTGATTAACCCTCGGGGAAAAGTACTGCCCTTGGATGAAAGCATCCGCCAATACGCATTGGCCGAAAACAATCGCCTGGCCGAACAGGGGATGCGCGTGTTGGCTTTTGCTGGCAAACGGTTTGACCTCGACACCTTTGATCCCACCGCCGACCTGCTCGCTGAGATGCAGGAACTGACCCTGTTTGCTTTGGTGGGCATCGTCGATCCGCCCCGGCCCGAAGCCAAGGCAGCCATCGCCGAGGCCCGAGCGGCCGGCATCCAAATTCGGATGATTACAGGCGACCACGCTGTGACCGCTGCGGCCATCGCCAAAGAGCTGGGCATCCCCGGTCGAGCCATCACCGGCCAGGAATTTACCGCCATGAGCGATGAGCAGCTCAAACAAGAGATCGATCAGATTGGCGTGATTGCTCGGGTCGCCCCGGAGCACAAGGTGCGCTTGGTTGAGATTTTGCAGCGCACAGGCAACATTGTGGCCATGACTGGCGATGGCGTTAACGACGCGCCGGCCCTCAAAACGGCCAATATCGGCGTAGCAATGGGCATTACCGGCACCGAGGCGACCAAAGAAGCTGCCGCCATGATCTTGACCGATGATAACTTTGCCACTATCGTCACTGCCGTTGAGTATGGTCGGACCATCTACGACAATCTGCTCAAATACATTCGCTTTCAATTGGCCCAACTCGTGGGCTTTATTTTAACGTTTCTAGGATCGGCTTTGTTCAACATTGCCAGCGGCGTACCTTTTACGCCCGGCCAGATTCTGTGGATCAATTTCTTTGTCGATGCCCCGCCTGGGGCTACCCTTGGGCTGGACAAAGCCACCCCCGGCTTGATGAAGCAATCTCCTCGCCCAGCCAACGAATCGATTATTACCCGCAAGCTAGCCGTGTGGCTTGGGCTGGGCGGGTTGAGTATGACGGTAGTCACGCTGGGGCTGATGGCTTATTTTGAACAGGCCGGGGCCTCGCAGGCCGTAGTCTACACCTTGGGCTTTGTCACCTTCTCGCTGACTCATATTTACGCGGTGTATACTTACCGCAATCCGCGCCGCAGCGTTTTTAATATGGATACTTTTGACAACAGCCGGCTTAACTGGTCAGTTTTTGCCTCTTTTACGGCGGTGCTGTTGGCCACTGAACTTGGTTTTTTGCAGCGCGGCCTGAACCTGGTTTCGTTGGATTTCACCAGCTGGCTGTTTTGTGGGGCGGTGGCATCGCTAACGTTGTGGGTTAGCGAAATTTACAAGTGGCTGGTCAAGGCGTAACCAGGCCCATCGTCTTTGTTCACGGTGCGGGAACGCGAACGCATTATCGGCGCTATGATGTCGAATGGGGTCACGTCGAGCAACATCTGCGCCATTATATTTATATTGCCCCGGTCATCGACCTTGAACCGGAGAATGTCGCCATTATGCTCTCATACTGGGGCGACTTGGGGGTGAAGTTGGCCTGGGACGGAACGACAACCTTTGTAGGGGACGCCTTTCATTATTTAGCGGTACGCGGGTTAGTTCCCGGCCCGATTCCGTCTTGGGTGTTATCGACGTTAGCTGCGGCCAGACGGAACCAGCAGGTTCGCAATCGAAAATCTGGGCAGCAGCCGGGAGGATGGCCTAGTGACGAGTCTCTTCAAAGGAACGCTCAGTTGGCGCACGGTTCTGCCGGCGATGGCGGCCTACAACGTGGCCCGTGTGTTTATTGAAGCGCGACTGGCAGGGGATCACGGGCGACGAGATTATCGATATTCGTGCGCCATGACCTGAGTGAGCCGTGCAAAAACGTTTCGCAGTCTATCTAAACAAAGGAGTGAAAGATGAAACGTTCGTTTGTTGGCAGTGGGGTACTGGCGCTGATCCTTGGCGTCTTGGCGTTCGTCGCTCCCGTTCACGCTGCACCTGCGCAGCAGAACGACGCCCTGCCGCCGGAGGTGACGGACATCGAGCGGGCGTTGGTGAGCCTGCAGGCACCCGGTGAGGCTGCCGAGGACACCACCGGACAGGGGCTAACCTTGCGTTTTGGCCCGGAGAATGCGGCTAATGGCTCGGGCGGTTGCAATACCTTCTCCACAACGTATAGTGTGGGCGATGCCCAGAGTCTGAGCTTCACCCCGATCGCGAGCACGCGGCGTTCCTGCGGCGAGGCGGCCGATATGCTGGAGCGTCGCTATCTGCAAACGCTCCAGGCGGTCACGGCATACAGCTTGGCCGACGGCCGCCTCACCCTGACGACCGAGGACGGTGGCGAACTGGTCTACGCGAGCCAGGCAACCACACAGCCGATTCAGCTACCAACAACCGGTAACAATGAGTATGGGCCGCTCTGGATGATACTTGTCGCCGCGCTCAGCGCGGCTGCCGGTCTGGGGCTGCGCCGTTGCACACGGCGTAGGTAGGACGTAGGAATGGGCTCCGTTTTGGGCGCCGTTTGTGGAGGCCAGCGGCAGCGACCCGCAAGCTTGGGGTCGGCTGTAAGACCCAATTACCGATGCTTACCGATAGTCGCCATCGCACCGAAAGCTATCCTTTGGCGTCTCTTCTTTCTGCTAGCGCTTGACGGGCAGTCTGTCGCTTATAGTTGAGCTATACCGCTCAGAAGATTGGGGGATACGATGAAATTCTCTTCGACATCATCCATCGCTAAACCGCAGCGGCCAAGCCGTGATTGGATCTGGATCCTTGCCGTCGCAATCCTATTGATTGTACTTGGCCTGGTCGCGATGAGCTCGCTGTTCATCAGCGCGATTGCCTATGTCGTTGTGATCGGCTGGTTACTGATCGGCGGCAGCGTTTTACAGATCGGCGGTGCATTCCTGTTTCGCAACTTTGGCGGCTTCGGCGCCGAGCTTTTCTTCGGTTTTCTGGGCCTCGTGCTCGGTGTCATCTTGATCTGGTTGCCAGTGGTTGCCGGAACCCTGATTGCGTTGATGCTTGTCATCGGTCTAATGCTCGATGCTGTGCTTGGCGGAGCCTGGGCGCTTGTCAACCGGCGCCCCGGTTGGATCTGGCCGGTATTGATCGCGTTGGCGAGCCTGATACTCGGCCTGGTGATTATTCTTAACCCGACACTGCTGCTGGCTCTGTTGGGGCTCTTGGTTGGTGTTAATCTGCTCATCCGTGGAGTCATAGGTCTGCTGATCGCGCTGGAGGTACGGAAGATAAGCGTCTAACCCATGGAGCTGCCGCCCCCAACCAATCTACGTATGCTGCGATGTTGGGCGCCATCAATCCATAAACTTTATGATAAAGCGGAGTCTATTGACCAATCTGACTGTGAGCGTCCGCGATGGGGTCGTCTGCGATATACTTTTCCGTGTCTCCTTTCTCGACGTAGGTATCGGCGCATTCACAGGCGTCTTGCATTGAAGGCGGGGTAAGCTATGCCGGTTAGAAGCGCTGGCCTGACGCAGGTTGAAGACACCCGCGCGCCGCGGGGCCTCTCGGAGGCCGAGGCGCGCGCGCGGCATGCTCGTGGGCTGAACAATGCCGCAGTCAGTAACACCAGCCGCTCATACGGCGAGATCATTCGCACCAATACGTTCAACCCGATCCACAATCTGCTCTTCATTTTGGGCGGGGCCTTGGTGCTGCTTGGCCGGCCCACCGACGCTATTGTCACCCTCGCTGTTATCTTCTTCAACATCCTGGTCGGCATCGTCCAGGAGATTCGCGCCAAGCGCCAACTCGACACGATCGCGCTGCTGACCCGCCCGACGGCGCGGGTGATTCGCGACAGCGTCGAGCGCGAGGCGCCCCCAGATGAGATCGTTGTCGGTGATCTGCTGGCGATCACGGCTGGCGACCAGATTGTCGTAGACGGCCAGATTGTCGGCGAGGGCCGGATCTCTGTCGACGAGTCGTTGCTCACCGGCGAGACCGATCCGATCATGAAGGTTACGGGCGATCAGGTCTCTTCGGGCAGCTTCTGCGTTGTCGGAGCGGCGTACTACGAAGCCCAGAAGGTTGGCGCCGAGAGCACGGCCGGACGATTGACCGAGGGAGCGCGCAGCTTTCGGGCAGTGCGCTCCCCGCTCCAGCAGAACATTGCTTCAGTGCTCCAAGTGCTGCTGCTGGTGGCCGGCTACCTGCTGATCGCGCTACTGATTGTCACCTTTGTCGCCCGCATCCCTCTCGTCACAGTGGTGCAGACGGCAACGGTAATCACTGGGCTCGTGCCGAACGGTCTCTTGCTTGCGATTAGCGTAGCCTATGCCCTCAGCGCTGTCCGACTCGCCAACAAAGGCGTGCTGATCCAGCAAGCCAATGCGGTGGAGTCGTTGAGCAACGTTGATGTCTTCTGTCTCGACAAGACCGGCACACTGACTGCAAATCGGCTAGAACTGCGCGAAGTGGCGCCGTTGACAATCGATGCTGACGAGGCCCGCGCCCTCCTTGGCGCTTATGCCGCAAGCGTGTCGGCGCCCAACGCCACCAGTCAGGCCATCCTGGCGGCTTGCCCTGCGCCGGCGCGCCCGCTCGCCGTCGAAGTGCCTTTCTCGTCGGCGCGCAAGTGGAGCGCCCTGGCCTTTAGCTATAGCCTGACTGAGCAGACCTACGTTTTGGGCGCCCCAGAAATGATCGGCCCCTTCTTGACGGCCCAACCGGGGCTCGATGCTCAGATCAGGGAGCGCACGGACAAGGGGCTGCGTGTGTTGCTCTTTGCGCGTGCCGATGTGCCGATTGCAGCTGATGGCAATAATGACGACGCACAATTACAACCAGGCTTAAGTCCGCTTGCCTTGTTGAGTATTGGTGACGAGCTGCGCCCCGAAGCGTGCGAGACCCTGCAACAGTTTATCGCTGCCGGCGTCGAGCCCAAGGTCATTTCTGGCGACAACCCCCGCACTGTTGCAGCCCTGGCCCGGCAGGCCGGGCTCCCCGGCGACCTTCATGTTGTTTCAGGCGTCGACCTTGCCGCAATGCATGACGACGCCTTCGCCCGAACCGTGCGTGAGACGACTGTCTTCGGACGGATTACGCCGCAGCAGAAACAGCGCATCGTGGCGACATTGCGTGAGCAGGGGCGTTATGTGGCGATGACCGGTGACGGCGTCAATGATGTACTCTCGCTCAAAGAGGCAAATCTGGGTATTGCTATGCAGAGCGGCAGCCAGGCAACCCGTGCCGTCGCCGATATGGTGCTGCTGAACGACTCGTTTGCCGCGATCCCGCATGCGGTGCAGGAGGGCCAGCGGGTCGTTAACGGTATGGAGAGTATCCTCAAGCTGAACCTGGCGCGTATGGTCAACACAGCGCTATTCATTATGCTGGCCGCGGCGGTTTTCCCGCTTACCCCGCGCCAGGGCAGCCTGTTCGCTTTACTTGCCGTCGGCGCGCCGTCGCTTGCCCTGGCGGCCTGGGCGCGGCCTGGGCTCATTGATCGTGCCGGGCTAGGGCGGCGCGTGCTGCGGTTCGTGCTCCCCGCCGCCCTGACTACCAGCCTGTTCGCCCTGCTGGTCTACAGTTCGACCATTATGTTCGCGAGCGCCGAATTCAGCAATGGGGGGGCTACCCTCGCCTTCGCCCGCTCGACAGTGACGATCTTTCTGATCGTCTGCGGGCTGCTGCTGGTTCTCTTCGCCGAACCGCCCAACGCGTGGTGGACTGGCGCCGAGGAGCTGACTGGCGACTGGCGCATCCTGGCAATGGTGATCGGGTTGTTGGTCATTCTAGTTGCATTGCCGTGGATCAACCCGCCCCTGATCGGCAACCTGGGAATGCTGTTTGAGATCCAGCCCCTGAGCCTGACCGCATGGGCGATTGGGGGTGGTGTGACCCTAATCTGGACATTGGTTCTGCGGGCGGTCTGGCGTTCCAGATTCGTCAACAAGATGATCGGGTTGTAGGTTACGGTTATTACACGTTTGGTATATAGGGCGCGATGCTTGGATCATATCCGCCCACCTGATTGGTGCGTAGCACCCAGGCCAACGCCCCGTGTTTCAAAAAGACCTCCGCGATACAGCGCACGGCGAGCGAGGGTAACATGGTCCGCCAGGTGCGGATCGCCATACCCAAGCTGCGGAGCGGGCTTTCCGCCAGGCTGCTGCCGAGGGTGGTCACGCCCCAGTCCCAGTCAGCACGGGCCGCGCCCAGCGGCAGTATCTCGCGCCGCAGATCCTGGCCAAGCGCTAGCAACCGCTGCAAGCGCTGTGCATCATCTGGGTGCTGTGCCGCCCACGCATGCACATCGGCTCGCTGACGTACGGTGTAATCAATATTTCTGATTGCCGCATAGAGTGCCTGGTTGGAGTCTTGGGCGCAGTTATTTGCAGCCGAGATGCTTGTGCCGCCACGCCCGTCAGCGATACGGTAGCGCGCGGTCATTGACTCCAACTCGTAGGACATTTGCATCAGAGCGGAGCGTTTGGAGACTCCAAAATCGTCGGTGAAGCAGTCGAGCTTGATCAACACATCTTGCACAGGGCGAATGCCAAGCCAGCCGAACTGACGATCTCCGGTGTAGCGGCTCCAGTGCTGTGCGCCGGAAACAATCCCATCGCCGCCATGCACATACACCTGCTGGTAGTCAATGTCGAAGACCAGTTCATCGGCCAGTGGTTCACGGATAACCTGTGCAATGCCGAAGGCGAAGTGGCCCCAATTGACAGGGGATCGACTCTCCTTCTCGCCCTTGTCGCCGCCAATACCGCCCCACAGATGCACGACCAGCACTGCATCACCCTCGCGCCATGCGGCGACCGCTGCCTGCGGATCGCTGCCGTCCGGTGCAAGCAGTGCGGTGCTGAAGGCGCCTTTTACGGCGGTGCGCTGCCAGGCCTTTGGTTTAAGGTAGCGCTTGGCAGCTTCTCGTCCGACGATAACCTGCTGGGTATCGAGGCGCAACAAGCTACGCGGTGCAAGCGCCTGCACCACGAACGTGCCTGCGTGGTCTTGCGCGCCATAGATGTACCAGCCCTCTTCGTTTGCGGGTGATCGCTCGATATCCGCACTGGTTGATGGCCTGATGCCGTCGGTGCGGGCCATGATCTGTGGCAGACGGACCATCTCTTCTGGCCCATCGAATAAACCAGTCGCGCGATTGTAGTGCGCCACGTGGAATCGTTCGCCGCCCACATTCACCGGACCAAGAAAGCGCACCAATCCGTAAAAACGACTGTTGATTTGCACGGGCTCACGCGATGTAGAGATAATTGGCGGGCCGCCGTCGGCTGCTTCATCGACTTGCACATGCCCGTTCAGGCGCACCATCATGGTGTCGGCGGGCAACGCACCGGCTAGCGACTCAAAGGGGTTGACCAGCGGCCAGTTGTTGATCCGCTCGGGCAAGATTTTGCCATTGGCAAGCAGTTGCTGTGCAGTTTTGTCAAAAATCACCTGGCGCGTAACACTCCAGAAGCGCTTGTTGGTCTCCCGGTCATTGGTCCAGCGAAGCCGCACAATCTTCCCCATCAGGTGACGGTGCTGTTCATCAGTGTGGTAAACCTCGAAGAGGGCGCCCATCACTGTCTCACGCTGCTCCGGCTGGGGTAGAATCAGCCGCCCGAACCAGGAAGCGATCGGATGGTACAGCGCTGGGTCGAGCTGCTGCGCGATGGGATAGTAGTTGGGGTGGTTGAAATCAGCCTGCATGAAGCGCGCATAGTTGCTCGGGGGTTGATGGGCTGCTGTTGCAGGGGCAAGCGTTTCCATAGATGCTCACTTTCTCTGTCAAGCGCCTGCACTCACGCACCGGGTGCAGCGTTCAGCAACCCCTCCCTGGTTAGCGCTCCTGTCACGGCATCAAGTGTCGCCTCGGCGTAGGCGCGCCCGTCGGGGGCTTGGACATCCCAGGAGAAGTAGTTGTCCTTGCCGTTATGGGTCATCGGTCCGAGCGACATCGAGGTGATGCGCTGTTCCGCCAGCGCACGATTCCAGTCTGACTGTTTCGCAATCGGCCAGCGGCCAGGGAAGAGCTTGCCGCCCAGGCCCTGTACCGGATCCTTATCGCCGTAGAATTGGTACAGGTGCGTGACGTTTTTCAAGCCCTGATCATCGGACATAACCCCGCCGATCGCGATGACCCGGATGGGCGCGTGGAGCATTGGCTTGAGAAAGGTTGCCGCACCGATCGCGATCTGTCCGCCGCCGCTCCAGCCCAACAGGGTCACGGGCGTGCCGCTGCCGATACGGTAGCCATGCGCCTGTAGCGCTTTGCCAATCTCGTGGGCCACGCCGAGGTTGTAGATCGGCCCGTAACGGTGGTCCGCCGAGACGGCAACCTGCAGCACATTGCGCAGGTTGATCAGGAAGGGGAGCACGCCGCCCTTCTCACTCAGTTGCAACTGCTCAAGCCAGCGCCAGAGTCGGGCAAATGCACGCTCGCTGGTCAAGCCGACATTGGTGACTGAGTAAGGAAAGACATCCAGCACCAGGATCGTGCCTGGCACTCGACCGCCGAGCGCATCGAGCCACTTGATCTCCTCAAGGGGAATCGAGTCATGGGTAATTGCCCCGATGCCGGAAAGGTAGACCAGGTAGTGCATGGCCGCTGCCTGCTGGTCGACCACGACAACCTGGCGGGACGGGGGCGTTGTGGTCAGCGACTCTTTTTCGCCGAACCAGCCGGCCCACCAGCCCAGGCTCTCAATTGGAGCGAGTGTCGCTGAGATCAGGAGCAACACAATCAGTCCGGTCAGCAGCAGCGAAATCATTGGTCGCGCTCCTTCTGCGATGGGGGTGGCTGTGGCTCGCTCGCAAAGGTCGTCAAGATGTCTTGTATCGACATATCGAGTTTCGAGCCGGTGACCCGTTGCCAAAGATAGTTGCGCAGGGCAATCACGGGCCGACCAATCGTCGCACTCATCACAGTGACCAGAAGCCAACCGACGCCTACACAGATCAGTGCCAGCCAGAAGGCGCCCCCGGCAAGATAGGTGATACCTGTCAGCACGATCAGGAAACTCCACACCGATAGCAAGCGACTAATAAAGTTGCCAGCATAGGGAATGAGCACCAGAAAGCCAAAAACATATGGCGCCGCCCCAAGTCCAATCATACGAATCACCGCGCCAAGCGGGATCGAATTGGGCAGCAAGACGCGTCCGGCCAGCCACGTCGTAACCGCCCAAACCCCAAGGCTGATCGTAAAGACCATACTGTTGAGCAACAGACTGAGGGCAAAGCGACCTGGCCGCACCCGGTTAACAAACAGGATAACGCTCTGGCCGATGAGCAGCGAAGCCCCGCCCAACATTGCAATGACCAGGATCACCCAGCCGGATTGCGGGTACGCTTGCACAGCTTCGAACATGCGTGGATTCAAACGCATGGCCTCGCCGATACTGTCCCACACATAGCCGAGGAAACGGAAGATGTCAACCATAATCGCCTCCCTTCTGTAGTTATCAATCCTCGCAGCAGCACAGAAGGAATTGAGCTGACCTCCCTTGGATATCAACAGTATAACACAACGTAGTGTTTTCCAGATTGCTGCTGTGTGCAAACCATGGTACAGTTGTGACCACTTTGTTGGGATATCCTGAGCAATGGGTGCAGATTACGCGCGTTGGCGGCATCCTCACCGCCCTACCCGCCAAGAGCGTTGAGTTGATCGTTATTGGCAAGCTCTCGCTTGAGGAGCGAACAACACCCGTATTCGGGCGTGGTTTGGCGCAGCCGGGTGCGTCATGTCCTCCTTGTGCCAGCGTCTATTGGAAAGGACGAAGAAGATGCAGATTACTGGTCGGACGTGGCTGGCGCTCTTCGGCCTTGGGGTCGCGCTCATGCTGGTTGAACCGCTGCTGCCCGTTGTCAGCTCTGTAGCCATTCTGCTGTTCCTAGCCGCGCTGCTGAGTTTGTTGCTCTATCCGCTCGCTGAGCAGTTCGAGCAACGTGGTATCCGCAGCGGTTTTACCGTCGCCGGTGTGCTCGTTCTTGTGGCGATAGTGTTCCTCCTGTTGGCCTTGCAGGTTTTACCTCTCTTTGCGACGACAATCGACGGTCTTGCGCGGCTCGTCGCGACGCTCGGGCCGCGGCTCGAATCTGCCCTGTCGGGTCTTCCTAGCGCCGAATTGCTCAATCTGGCCGGAGGGCTGCTCGGTAACCTAGCCGAGGGGTTCGCTGGTCTCGCGGGACAGATCGGGGCCATGGTCTGGATGCTCTTCATATTGATCGTCCTGGTCTTCGGATTGGTGACCAACGACGCGGTGCGCACCTGGCTGTTACGCTTTTTTGTGCCCACACGCTATCAAGCGCGAGTAGCGGCGTTGACCCGCGCTTTGAGCGCCGGTCTAACCCGTTGGTTCGGCGCGCAGTTGGCGATCAGCGGCTACTACATCGTTGCCTACGCCGCTGTCAACATGGTGCTGGGCGTCCCCTTCGCCATCCCGATCGCAGTCATTGCTGGCCTGCTGGAGTTCATCCCCTATCTGGGCGGTGTGGTTGGGCTGGTGCTGTCGGTGCTGGCTGCGGCGACCGTGAGCAACACCGTGGTGCTCTGGGTATTGATTACCAACGTGATCATCGGTTCGGTTTGTGTGTATTTTGTGTCGCCTTTTTTCTATTCACGCGCAATCAATGTGCCGGTCTCAGCTATTCTCTTCGGACTGTTCGCCGGTGGTCAGCTTGGCGGTTTCTTCGCGGCGCTGCTCACGATACCGGTTGTGACAATCATTACTATCTTGATCCGCGAGTTACGCCCGCTCAGCGATGAAGCTCCGGATGAGGCGGTGAGCTGAGGCGGCGCGGAGTCGCGGCGCTGAGAAGATGAGGTGATGGGACGATGAGATGGGGAGGCACGGAGAAGTTGTATGAAAGGGGGTATGGAGTGCGGTAGCCATGCTGCCGCGCGCAAGCAGGTCTTGCGCATTCTACAATCCGACATGCCCCTCCCTATCTGCGTCCACCCATCTGATGATCCGCCGCTTGCCGATTTAAGCGGCTTTTCAAACAGCCTCTGAGATGAAACGCTGGCGTCTATTGCAGTGCTGCGGTAAGGCGGGCGATGTTGTCGAAGAGGACGATGGAGAGAGAGCGCTGCTGCCATGCCTCAAGTTCGATGGCCACCGAGCGTTGCAAGTACTCGTCGGCGATCTGGCGAAGCTGCTGCGCCGTCGGTTTGTCGTAAACAGCCAGCGACACTTCTAGGTTGAGTTGGAACGATCGCATGTCCAGGTTGCTCGACCCGATCATCGCGATATCGTCGTCGATAACCATAAACTTCGAATGTAGCAGGATGGGGCGCCGGTACAGGCGGATCTTCACGCCCGCCCGCAACAGCTCTTCGTAGTACGAGCGTTGGGCGTGGTAGACCATAAACTGGTCGGGCGCCTCGGAGTTCAGCATGATCACATCGACGCCGCGCTGGGCCGCGCTGGTAATCGCCAGCAATAGGGCGTCGTCGGGCACGAAGTAGGGGTTGACGACCATGAGCGAGCGTTGAGCAGCGTGGATGAGCGCCGTGAACAGGCGCAGATTGTTCTCATTGTCGTGCCCCGAGCCACTGGGCAACACCTGACACATGACATCACCGGTCATCGGAGCAAGCTCCCGCGCTTTGGAGTTGGCAGGCGCCAAGAGTTCGCCTGTTTCAGAAAACCAGTCAGTAATGAATACCGCATTGAGTTGCGCAACAACCGGGCCAGTGACTCGTACCACAAGCTCGTCGTAGTACAGCTCGTCCTTGCGATGGTAGGTGCGGTCGATCAAGTTGAGCGAGCCGGTGTAGCCGATGCGATTATCCACGGCGACGATCTTGCGGTGATTGCGCAGATCGAGGCGATTCCACTCGTTGCTAAAGAACCTAACCGGCAGCATGTAGCGCCATTCGATACCCATATCGGTCATGCGTTTTAGCATTGTCTCGCGATGAGGATAACGGCGCGATCCGATCTGGTCGAGCATAACGCGCACTGCCACACCACGCTGCACTGCTCGCTCCATCGCAGCGAAAACGCACTCGGTGGTTTTGTCCAGGGCGATGATGTAGAACGCGATGTGAACAAAATGCTGCGCACGGTCAATATCGTCGGCGATACAGTGGATGATGTCATCGTATACGTGGATCAGCTCGACAGCATTGCCAGCAAAAGCCGGCATACCGCCAAGCTGGGTGTTGAGCTTTGCGAAGGGCTCGTAGCGCGATTCAATCGGTGGCGCAACGATGGGACGAAGCTCGGGTTGCTCGTTGCCTATGGCAACGGCCTGCGCGATCAGTTCGTCCATCTTGCGCTGGAAGGCGCGACGCTGCGTATTCAATTTGGGGCTGCCGATCAGGAGGAAAATGGCTAGGCCGAGGTAGGGGGCTAGGAAGATTAACAGCAGCCATGCGGTCGCGGCGGAAGGTTTGCGGTTCACCGGCACGATGAAGAGCATGACAATCCCAATCAACCACGAAATTAGAACTAATATGGCGCCCACGAAGGTCCAGATAGTCTGCACGTAGCCTCTCCCCAGTATACCTGAAAATAACCTTATATACCGTATTGATACGACACGCCCCGTCGCTCGAACGGTTTCAGGGTGCGGGCTAAGGCGATTGGTACGGCGTATGTGCGGGATTATAGCATATGCGAATCACCCCTTGGCCCAAGCAGGCATATCCGTGGCTTTCAAGACTATTGGAAGAAACCGCCGATGCATGTCGATATACACCCACAATCGGTGTGTATCGGCGCTGGTAACATGGATGTTACTACTTTGACAGCGCCCTCATTTGGTTATAGGGCTGCGTCAACGTTGGAAATCAGTCGTCGATGAGCTGCTGGGTAGCGCCACAGGACGGCGTGGAGCTACTCACACTTGCTGCGGAACCGCAGGAACTCGTCGACGGACCAGATATGGTCGGTCAGGTCGGCCGCCATCGCTGGCGTGCCCTGGAGGGTCGCATGTACCCGACAGAAGTTGTAGACAACGCCCATCCAGAACAGCGCCGCTTCGAGCTGCCCCACCGGCCGCGCTGGCGTACCCGACCAGCGGGCAACGCCGGCAACCAGGTGCGCAAGGTCGCGTTGCGACGCTCGACGTACGCTGTGTTGCTGACGCCCAGGGTGATCTGCGCAGCCTGCATCAGCGCTGCGGCACACCGCGTGCAGCCGTCGGGAACGCCGACCACCCGCCGCGCGGCGTACTGCTTGACGACCTGGCCCACATGCAGATCGGCCCAGACCGTATGGCGGAGGCGGCCACAGCGGCCGGGGTGCAGCGGGTCGCGGAACACCCGCAGCACGCCACTTGTCCAGGCCCGAACCCCATCCACGGCCCACAGGATCGGGCGTCCTGCCTGCGCGGCGGCCCGTCCCTGCCGGATGCCCGGCGTCACTAACCTGGCATCGCGGTGGGGGGTGATCGCGTCCCACCGGAACAGCCGGGAGAACACGCGCATAGCGGTCGCCATTCCGCGTGTGCCACCTTGGAGTCGGACAGCCAGGTCGTCGCCTTGGCCCTGCCCGCCATCGACCTGGTCCTGGCAGACGACCTGCTCCTGCCCGCACGTGGCATGGTGATCAGCCTTGTGCTGCCAGTTAGCCACGGTCCACGCATCCAACCCGCAGGCGAACACGATTGCTGGGCGCGGGCAGCCAGCAGCCAGCAAGCTGAAGACGAGCCGTACGACCCACAGTGGCCGCTTGCGGCCATAGAGCGGCGTCCCGCACGTTTCCGCGCGCGTCTTCCCGCACGTCTGACATTTGTAGCGCTGTTCGACACGGGTGTGAACACTGAGCCGATCGCGTGCGCCACAGGCCGGATTGGTGCATACTGCGACCTCTGGGTGCAGTGAGAGTTGTGGGTGACGGAGCATCCATGCAGCATACCCATGCGCTCGGATGTGTCAAACCTCTCCCTCCGCGCTGCCCTGTGGCGCTACTTACTCAAACGCTTTGGCCTGGTAACCTCTTCCTGCCCTGCGGGATTGGGTTGGCGCGGAACGTACGAGAAGAGCGCATCGCGTTAGAGGATGCGGTAGTGTGTATGCAGGGCAGCGACGAGCTCGGGCGTCCAGCGTTCCGAAGGATCGCTATCGAGTCGATTTGCGTCAAATAGCATCAGGCCGAGGCTAAAGCGCTGCTTGGCGACTTCGTCTAGCAGCACGCGCTGGTCCCACAGGTCGCTCTGCATGGCCGGCCCCATCGTCGCTGGGTCGTTGTAGCGCAGCAGGCGCCCCGCCGCTAACAGCAGCCCGACATCATCGGCCAGCACTTTACCCGGCTGACTCATAATCAGGGTGACGAAGCGCGCGCCGTCAGCATGGCGCAGATCGAACAGCCAGCCGCAAGCAGGCAGACAGCAAGTCGTTGCGCGTTGAACAGCGTGTGCAGGCGACGGGCATGCATACCGGCGATGCTGCACCCAACCAGCGTCAGGGCAGGCTGTGGCGCCAGCAGATGGTTGTGGTGCGAGTCCTATTGCCGCTATGCGCAAACCATGGTACAGTTGCGCCCATCTTGTCTTGACCCGCTGTGTATTGGTTTAGAACTATGCTCGTTGATGAAATCTACCACGGCGACTGCCGTGACATCCTCGCCGCCCTGCCTGCCAAGAGCGTTGATCTGATCTTTGCCGACCCGCCTTATAACCTGCAGTTGCAACAGGAGCTCTGGCGCCCGAACATGACGAAGGTCGACGCCGTCGACGACGAATGGGATCGCTTTGCCGACTTCTCCGCCTACGACGCCTTCACGCGCACCTGGCTGAGCGCCTGCCGCCGGGTGCTCAAAGATACCGGCGCGCTCTGGGTGATCGGCTCCTACCACAACATTTATCGGGTTGGCGCCATCCTTCAGGATCTCGACTACTGGATTTTGAACGACGTGGTCTTTATCAAGACCAATCCTATGCCTAACTTTCGCGGGGTGCGTTTGACCAATGCCCACGAAACGCTGATCTGGTGCAAGAAGTCGCGCGAGCAGAAGCGCTACACCTTCAACTACCACGCGCTGAAGCAGATGAACGACGGCAAACAGATGCGTAGCGACTGGGAATTGCCGATCTGTAGCGGCGCCGAACGGCTCAAGGTCAACGGCAGCAAGGCCCACGCCACCCAGAAGCCGGAAGCGCTGCTCTACCGAGTGCTGCTGGCGAGCTCTAATCCAGGCGATATCGTGCTCGACCCCTTCTTCGGCGCCGGCACGACCGGCGCGGTGGCGAAAAAGCTGAATCGCCGCTTCATTGGCATCGAACAAGACTCGGACTATATCGCTATCGCTCGCGAGCGGATCGCGGCGATCCCCCCGCCTGCCGCCCCCGACGACGCGGCGATCTACGGGCGCATCGCCACCAAACGCAACGCGCCGCGTATCCCCTTTGCCGCCCTGCTCGAAAACGGTCTGCTGCTGCCGGGGCAGATCCTCTGCTTCCAGCGGCGGTGCGACCTGACCGCGACAGTCCTGGCCGACGGCTCGCTGCGCGCCGCCGATGGCACACGCGGCTCGATCCATCAGCTTGGTGCGCATGTAGGCCGGCTGCCCGCCTGCAACGGCTGGGAACACTGGTACTACGAAGACGAGCACGGTGCGCTGCTGCCAATCGACGCGCTGCGTGAGCGGATGCGGGTTAGGGGTTAGGAGCATCTCGTCCGGTGTGGAGTGCAAGAAACAGGTCAGGCATCTGCACGGCAGCCTGCACGCCGCCGACCGGCATTGAAGTGCAAGGGCAGTGTTTATAGCTTCTTAGCTGGACCAGACAGCGCGTTGAGTTGGTGAGCAAGAGACTTCCCGCTCCACACATTCCCCTCTGGATTGAGATGCAGTGCAGGTACACGCGGTGCCTGCTCAACGTTGGCTTATCGGTTAGCCGCTGGTATCACACTCAACAATACAACGATCCCGACGATAAAACCATCAAGCGGCTCCGAATCAATCCATAAACATGGTGCGCCGGCACGCTATGCTTATGAGTAGTATGAGTCTGCGCGCCTTCTGTTTTCCATAAACTGACAGTTACCTTTCTTATACGCAAAAATCTGCGCCCATCCTTAACATCATATTCGTTTCTCCCTGTTTTCTCTTTCTGCTCCAGACTTACCAGTCTGTTTGGCTGACTTATCCGTTGGCAAATGCCTGTGACGTTACTCGCTCTGATACCACAAGGAGGCAATCTTGAACGCGGCTGTGCGCGCCGGACCGGTCATTGTTGTTTTCGCGCTGTTTCAGCCCTTATTTACGCCCCAATCTGGCAATACTCCTCTGAAGCGACATGCGTTAGGTGAGATTTTAGGCGATCTGTAGACCCGCAATGTGCGCGCGGGAGTCTATGAAGCTGTCTGAAAAGCCGCCTGAACAAGCAAAAAAGAGTTTCCATGACAGGAACGGGCGTACCGGATTGTGGAGTGCGGCAGCCATGCTTGCG
>JAKSDJ010000914.1 GCA_022360155.1 Chloroflexales bacterium
GACATGCTCGTACACTCGTGCTAGAGTCGCTAAATCAGCAAGTAGTTTGAAGAGGCATCGTCACGATGGCAGACGACACCAACGTTCCTATGCCCGCACGATCTCCCTACCGGGAAATTCAGTTCGACGGCGATCAGATCGTCGCTGTACTCCTTGAGGGTGAGGGGACGGCCGTTCCAGTGCGGGTTATCTGCCAGGCGCTGGGGCTTGATGTCGCTAGCCAAAGTGAGCGTATTCAGGCCCACGAGGTGCTCGCGCGTGGCCTGCGTATTGTGCGGATACGGCAGGGCTCGCAGCTCCGTTCCGTAGCCGCCCTCCTGCATCGCTACATCCCCTTCTGGCTGGCGACGATCTCGCCCCACCAGGTTGATGAGGCCGTTCGTCCGAAGCTAGTTCGCTACCAGACCGAACTTGTCGACGTGCTGGCCGCGCTCTACAGTAGCGAATGGCAGCCCACAATGCAGCCTTCCTCAGAGCCCGCCGTCGAGGCCCTGCAGCAGGCACTCGCACAGGCGCTGACCGATCTCCGTCTCACTCGTGAGGCGCTCTTAGCACTCCAGCAGCAGCAGACTTCTCAAGGGCAGCAACTCGTTGAGCACCAGGAGCGCCTGGGAAGTCACGACGCTCAGATAGCCCAGGTCGAGGGCATGATGGACGAGGTGCTGGAGCAGCTTGCCCGGCATACCACCATCACCGGCCCGCAGCAAGAGGCCATCAGCAGGGCGATTAAGCGTCTCGCCATCCGCTACCAGAAGCGCACTGGCAAAGAGATTTTCGGCAAGCTGTTTGGCGAGTTCTGCATGCATTTCGGCACGCCGAAGTATGGCCTGCTCCCCGCAGGAAAGTACGATGAAGCGATGAACTGGATCGCCCAGCAGGCATCTGAACTTCTCCCTGACGACCCCGAGGCGCAATCGCCAAGGCAAGAGGCATTACTGTGAGCACGAGGAACAGCGTATCTCCTCGTGACCGCGAGGCCCAGCTGAACGAGCAAATCTGTGCGGCGGTGAGGGATCGCCGACTGGATCTTGGAGTGCTTCAGGTTCAGCTTGCCTCCCTGCTTGGAATGGCAGAGTCGACGTTCTCACGATATGAGACAGGACAGCGCACCATGTCTGCCGCGCACCTCTGCATGATCGCAGCATATCTGCGCCAGCCGATCGCCGCGTTTCTGCCGCCAGAAGCAGGGTTCCTTGCCGCACCAGAGACACTCACCAGAAATCAAGAAATTCGGCGAGTTGTCACCCTCCTCGAAGCCCATCCCAGACTATTGCCCGCGGTGCTCGGGCTTATCGATACGATGCTGGACGACTCGCACGCACCCGCCGAGCAGGATGGATAGGAGGAGTGTATGGCCCGCATCATCACCCTGGCGAACCAGAAGGGCGGTGTGGCGAAAACGTCGAGCTGCATCAACCTGGGAACCGCGCTCGCCGAGCAGCAGCAGCGCATCCTCTTGGTTGACCTCGACCCGTAGTCTTCACTGACAGCCGCCCTAGGAGTTAACCTTGCGGCGTTACCCCTCTCCATCTACAACGTCATCAGGTACGGTAAGGATTCACGACAAATGGGCCGCCCAAAAGCGAGGCAGCCATCAAACGAAATCAGGTGAATATTCGATGGACTCGCAACCGAAGGGTGATTCTGTTGCGGGGTTTGTCAACTGCCCGTATCATAGCGCCTGCCTGGAGCGCACCAACTGCGCATCCTCGCCAAGCGCGTTGTGGGAGCAAACTCCTCGGCCGATTCTTGCTCCAAAGTACTCCGTTCCGATAGGGAAAAGGCTTGACACATCACCGCCGTGATGGTGAGCGTCCATCCCCAATGTGTGCCTGCCATGAGCTGGCCATAGCCCCACGGCACCGCCGATCGGGTTGGGCTCCCACCGTCGCGGGTTACCCGGCTGGCTGTGGGCAGCTCATGACAGGCCGCCGGAGGCGTCAGCGTTGGGATGCGGCCTTGCTGCCGGGGATGCCGCTCCCGTCATGCCGAAATACAGAGCCGCAGGCGTCGCATAGTTGAGCGCCATATACGGACGCTCGTCATTAGAGCGGCTAAAAAACCGTCCCAACCCGGTGCGCACCGCGCGAGGATGCGCGTCGTCCTGCAGATAGATATCTTCATACTTCACCGTGCGCTACAACCGCTCAACAAAGATGTTGTCAAACGCACGGACGCGACCATCCATGCTGATGCGCACCCCAGCGGTCTCCAACCGGCGGGTATACTGCGGACTGGTACACGGACTCCCCTGATCGCTGTTCCAGATCTGGGGCGTGGCCTGCGCCAGGGCGCGATCCACCGCGTCCAGCACAAAGGCTTCCGCCAGGGTGTCATCCAGCGCCCAACGCACGACAGAGCGGGTGAACAGATCCAGGGCGGCGACCAGGTACATCCACCCACCGGTCAGTCGGATAGGGGATGTAAAAACCTTTGTACAAAAAGCGACATCAAGTTAAAATCTGGTGAAATCCGTCCTTTCTCAATCCCACACTCACACCAGAAAGCTCGTCCCGGAAGCATGTTTCTGGTGTGAGTTTTTGTTTTCGCGTGTGCATGATCTGGTAGAATACCCAAAGACCCGGCACCACTGTTCACGCACCCGAACGCGCTGTTCGCCGCTTCTGTCCCACAGAAGGGGCCTCCGGCCTGGGTCGGAGGTTGGCCCGAAAAACTCGTCCCAGAATCATCTGGCGCCCACCGAAAGCAAAAGAAGCATGCTGCATGCACTGGCAACATCCATCGACAATTGGCTCACCGCCTACGCCGCCGCCCTGGACGGCAAAGCGGCGGGTACCGTCGATGCCTATCTGCGCGCGCTGCGGCAATTCCTCACCTGGCTGGCGCAGCGTCCCAGCAACGCAAACGGCTTTGCACCAGAGCAGTTCACCCGCACCGCTGTGGAAAGCTATCTCGCGCATCTGGCGCAGCACGGTCACAGCCGCAGCCATCGGGTGCGC
Organism: Chloroflexales bacterium; assembly: GCA_022360155.1. Classification (GTDB taxonomy): domain Bacteria; phylum Chloroflexota; class Chloroflexia; order Chloroflexales; family Chloroflexaceae; genus JAKSDJ01. The sequence continues at coordinate 2,961 of JAKSDJ010000914.1, forward strand.
GTCACAGCCGTGTTGAGCAGCTTTGCCAGCTGGTTGATTGAGGAGCAGCAGGTTCTGCTGCGCAACCCGACCCGTGGCGTGACCCTGCCGCCCCAGTCAGTCCAGGCTCCCCGCATGCTGTCCTCCGACCAGCGCTACACCCTGTGCTCCCTGGTCGAACGGGCGGACAACCCCCGTGGCAGTGCCATCTTTGCGCTCGGCTATTGGGCGGGCTGCCGCGTGAGCGACATCGCCTGGCTGCGCCTGGCCGATACCCACGTCAATGCACGCACAGGCTGGCTGCGGGTCGGGCACAAGGGCGGGAAGCAGCGCGCGATCGACCTGATCAACGAGGCTCGGCAGCCGCTGCACACCTACCTGGAACGGACGGCTGACCCGGCGCGGCCTTTTGTGTTTGTCTCGCAGCGCGCTGACCGCCTGACCGAAGCCGGTATCCACCACTGGTTTCGCATGCTGAAGGCCCAGGCGACCCACACCGAGTGGCTGCTGATCCAGGATGTGGCCTTCCACGACCTGCGCCACGACTTTGCGCATCGGGCACGGGCGGCTGGCTGGCTGCTCGAAGAAGTCGCCTATTACCTAGGCCACAGCACCCGCAGCGGCGCACCTGCGATCCAGCCCACTGCCCGCTACACCCAGGTCAGCCGCGACCAGATTCGGCCTAAGCTCGCCGCCTTGCGAGGTGTCCAGTGACCGCGCCCCATCGCACCGCCTATCCGCGCTTTCCGCAGCGCTTCGCTGACCACGACTTGGAGGCTGCCGACACACCCACGCATGACGAGTGGCTCTTTGCCCACCGCGAGGCGCATGTCCCGCAGCACCAGTTCAGCCTGCTGGTGCTGCTCAAGGTGTTTCAGAACCTGGGGCATTTTCCGTCCCTGACGACCATTCCATTCGCTGTGATCGACCACCTTCGACAGGCAGCGGGCTTTGCCGCCGATCTGTCCTTTGGCTATGACCAGCCCCGCATGCACCAACGCCATCAAGCCGCCGTGCGGGCCTACCTCGGCGTGGCTCCGGCGGATGCACGGGCACGCCGTATCGCGCTGGAAGCCGTCTATCGGGCCGCAGCCGTGATGGACATGCCCGCCGATCTGATCAATGTCGCCATCGACGAACTCCTCAAGCAGTCCTGCGAACTGCCCGCTTTCAGCACGCTTGACCGCATGGCCGGTCATGTCCGCGCCCAGGTCAATCGGCGGCTCTGCCAGGAGGTGGAACAGCAGATCACGCCGACCCTGGCCGAGCAGCTTGCTACCCTGCTGGTGCGCGACTCGCAGACCGGCCGCACGGCGTTCAATGCCTTGAAACAACCGCCGAAGCGCCCAACCCTCGCGCATCTCAAGGAACTCCTTGACCAGTACGACGGGCTGGTCACGCTGGGCGACCCGGCCCCGCTGTTGACGGGACTGGCCCAGGCCAAAATCACCCAGTTTGCCGCCCAGGCCCGCGTCCTGGATGTGGCCGGGATTGAGAAGCTGAGTGAACCGAAACGCAGCACCTTCCTGCTCTGTCTGGTGCAGCAGGTCCAGGTGCAGACCCGCGATCAGCTCATCGAGATGTTTCGCAAGCGCCTAGCCCGCATCCATGTCGCGGCCAAAACGGCCTTGCAGGACATCCGCGAGGGAGCGCAGGCCACCACCGAGGCGATGCTAGAGACCTTCGTAGCGGTGCTGCACGCGGTGGATGGCGCTGCCGACGAGACCGAGGTCGGCAAACAGGTGACCACGCTCCTGCATCCGCCCGAGCGCACCCAGTCCTTGCTGACCACCTGCGAAGGGCTGCTGGCCGACCGTGACAACAACCACTTCCCGCTGGTCTGGCAGTACTACCGCAGTCATCGCAGCACGCTCTACCGATTGGCGCGCACGCTGGTGTTCCATTCCACCAGTGCCGACCAGTCCCTGCTCGAGGCGGTGACCTTTCTGCTTGACCGTCAGGAGCGCACCGCAGCGCATTTTACGGAACCGCTCTCACTGGCCTTTGCGTCGGAAAAGTGGCGTAAACTGGTGCAAGTGCGCCAGGGCACGCAGACCGTGCTCGTGCGGCGGCACCTGGAAGCCTGTGTCTTCAGTACCCTCGCGGATGAACTGAAGACCGGCGATGTCTGTGTCGCAGGCTCGGCAGCGTATGCCGATTTCCGTACTGCCCTGCTGCCCTGGAAGGAGTGCGAACCGCTGGTACCGGACTACTGCGCTACCAGCGGCATCCCGGCTACCGCAGCGGCCTTCGTCGCTCACCTCCGCGACCAGTTGACCACCACGGCGGAAGAGGTGGATTGCGGCTATCCCGAGAATGACCAGTTGACGATTGATGCCCACGGCGAACCGCAGCTCAAACGCTACCAGCGCCCGCCCCCATCCCCAACCGCCCTGGCCCTGGCGACCGCCGTCCAGGGGCGGATGCCAGAACGCAGTGTCCTGAGTATGCTGCATCGCGCCGTGTGTCGCACCGGCTGTACCCGGCATTTTGGCCCGCGCTCAGGGCGCGAACCAGGTCTGGAGCGTCCCCAGGAGCGGTATATTCTGACCGCCTTTGCCTACGGCTGCAACCTGGGGCCACGGCAGGCGGCCCGCCATATGCACGGCCAGATTGATGCGCAACAGTTCGCCTACATCAATCGTCGCCACATCGATAGTCGCACGTTGATGGCAGCAATGACCGATATTATCAATCACACCCATCGCTGTCGCTTGCCCGCACTGTGGGGCGATGACAAGGTGGTGGGCGCGGATGGTACGCATTACCGGCTGCGCAAGAATAGCCTGCAAGGAGCGTATCACATCCGGTATGGCAGTTATGGCGGCATCGCCTATCATCACATCTCCGACACCTCTATCCTGCTCATCAGCCGCTTCATCGCCTGTGGCGCCTGGGAGGCCATTTACATCATTGAAGGACTGCGCCAGAACCAATCGACGATTCAGCCGGACACGATCCACGCCGATACGCAAGGGCAGAACCTGCCCACCTTCGCGCTGGCCTTTCTCCTGGGCCTGAAGCTGATGCCGCGCATCCGCGACTGGCGTGACCTGGTCTTCTATCGCCCCGATCCAACCACACGCTACCAGCACATCGACACGCTCTTTCACGAAACGATCAACTGGGAGGTGATTGAGACCCACTGGCAGGATGTGATGCAGGTGCTGATCGCGATTCAGCAGGGGAAGATATCGACCGCCTGGCTGCTGCGCAAATTGAGCAGCGAGAGCCGTCGCAGTCGCATCTATCGGGTACTTCGGGAAATCGGACGCGTGATCCGCACCATCTTTCTCTTGCAGTACCTGGCCGACCTGGATTTGCGCATCCAGATCACGGCCACGACCAACAAGGTGGAGGCGTTTCACCAGTTTTCGCAGTGGGTGTTCTTTGGTGGTGATGGCGTGCTGCTGACCAGTCCCGACCCGGAAGAGCAAGAGAAAGCCATGCTCTATCAGGGGTTGGTGGCGAATGCGGTGATTGACCAGCATGTGGTGGATATGAACCGTATCCTGCACGACCTGCGCCGCGAGGGAATGGCGGTGAAGCGCGAGGATGTCGCGACGCTCAGCCCGTATCTGACCCAGCATATCAAGCGGTTTGGCGACTACCAGATTGATGGACTGAACGACATGACGCTGACCGAGGACGATGCTGTCCCGCCGTTGGAGCTGGACGAATGAGTATATTAACCGAATTTTAACCTCATGTCGCTTTTTACACGAAGGTTTTTACACTGCCATCAGGAGTTGCTCCAGCTGCGCACAAAGAGCTGCCGTCAGGGTCGTCTGCACATGCCGGTAGATTCCGCGATGGACAATCGCCCGGGCGTGGCGGGCGAGACGGCACAAGGTGGCAAACGTAGGCAGTTCATAGCGCAACCGAATGAGTTCCTCAATGCCAATGTTGATCAGGTCAGCTACGTCCGTTTTGGTCTGTGCCGCATCAACCAGGATGCGAACCAGGAGCCGCTGCACCGTGCGGGTGTAGGGCTGCACCTGTCGATAGGCGCGAATGGCCGTGAGATGCCGTAATCGTGTGCCAGAGGTGTCATAGCCGCTGAGGTCCGCCATTGTCAAGGGAACTCCAACGGCGGCAATGATATGAGCCACAATCGGCTCAGGCACATCCACAAGGCGCACAAAATAGCCCAGGCGCTGAAACGTTTTGAGCATTACCAGGAAGCCAATGCGCGCGACCGGGCCTTTCGTCTGGTGTGCAGCGAGATCCCGCTCTCCCGATGTCGGAGTATAAATGCGGGCCAGGTTATGGGCATGCGGCTGGCGTTTCAATTGCGGGTAGGCTGTTTCATGAATCGCAGGCATAGCACCATCACATCATGGCATCAAGCTGGCTCCCCCAGCATCCGCGCGAGATCGGCCTGTGAGGGACGGGTGTACACGGCGGTAGCGTTGAGATCGCTGTGACCGAGGAGCGCTTGCACCGCTGGTAGGGGAGCGGGTGGTCGGTCAATGCCATAGGCCGCCGGGTCAAGCAGGGCCGTAGCGAAGGTATGGCGGAGCATATGCGGGGACAGCGGGACAGCGAGCTTGGCTGCCGACCCAACGTCCGCAACCACATCGCGCATACCACGCGCGGTCAGTGGCCCACGTTGACCGAGAAACAGGTGTCCATCAGACCACTGCGCCCACACGGGCGGGGGGTGGTTACGGACGACCGCTTTCTGCCGCCAATGGTCTGCACGCGTCCGACGGTGGGCCAGGTAGGGATGGAGAGCATCACGGGCACCCTGAATCAGCGGTACCTCACGATGCTTTAACCCTTTGCCACGGCGAATAATCAGTAAACCGCGTCGTGGCGAGAGCACCAGGTCGGGAAGTTGGAGGGCTGCCACCTCGACAACTCGTGGCCCCGCATAGCGCATCAGACTGACCAGGGCGAGGGCAAGCCCATGATCACGCGCAGCCACCTGCTCCGCAGCGCGGCGCACGGCAGTCCATTCCTGGCGGGTCAGTGCTTTGGGCGCGGTCGCAACCTGGGCCACCCGCTCAATATACCGAAACGGATTGTCGCTGCGGCGTCCTACAGCGTC